>CBINCZ010000008.1:0-17998 GCA_966249295.1 uncultured Gemmatimonadales bacterium | reverse complement strand
CTCCTCGATCTCGTTCTCGATTTGTGTGCCCGGCGGGATGATGAGCCTGAGCTTGCCACACCACCCGTCGACGTCGATGTCGAGCGTATCCACCTCAAACCATGCGTCGCGGAAGTCGAGCGTCATGTCGCCAAAAATGAGCTTTGCCTCGATCAACAGCGGCACCGTCCACTGCCCCGAACGCCTGGTGCCGGAGAACACGGCGGAGAGACGCATGCGCTCGAGCGGTGCCACGGCGGCGGTCGGCGGCGGCGCTGGCAGCGTGGTGTCGAGCCGTTGCAGTGCGTAGTCGCCGGAGAGGTCGAGGTCGCCGAGAATCTGCTTCATGGCGGCGGCAGTCGGCGCCTCGCGGAGCAGCAGCAGGCGCTGCTCGAACAGCTCGACCGATATGCGATCCTGTGCCTGTGCCACGCACAGGGCATGAATGGCGTCGCGGCGCGCGGCGTCGAGAGAGGGGTCGGGATGGGGCATGGCTGAAGATAGGCGGCTAGGCGGTTGGACGGTTAGACGGCTGGAGGTTGGCCCCAGGTTCTAAATGTCTAGCCGTCTAGCCGTCCAGCCGTCTACCTTCCCGTCATGTCTCCCGATCGCCTCGCCAACTCCGCCTCCGCCTACCTTGCTGCCGCAGCGCATCAGCCGATCCACTGGTATCCCTGGGGCGACGAGGCGTTTGCCGAAGCCCGCAGGCGTGACTGCCCGGTACTGCTCGACATCGGGGCGGTCTGGTGTCACTGGTGCCACGTGATGGATCGAGAGTCGTACGAATCCGAGCCACTGGCGTCGTTCCTGAACGACAACTTCGTCTGCATCAAGGTGGATCGCGACGAGCGGCCCGATGTGGATGCGCGCTTCCAGCGCGCCGTGCAGGCCATGAGCGGCCAGGGTGGCTGGCCGCTGACAGCGCTGCTCACGCCAGATGGTCAGGCCTTCTTCGGAGGTACCTACTTCCCTCCGACCAACATGCACGGCCGCCCCGGCTTCCGTACTGTGCTCGACAGTGTGCTGGACGCCTGGCGCACTCGCCGTGACCAGGTGCATGCGCAGGCTGCCACACTGACTCGGCTCGTGACCGAGCATCTCGACGAGTCCGCCGCCGGCCCGGTGGCGCATGCGCGACTTGACGAGGGTTCTGCGGCCATGCTGCGGCTCTTTGACCCCGAGTTCGGAGGTTTTGGCCGGCAGCCGAAGTTCCCGCACCCTGCCGCGCTGCGCTTCCTGCTCGCGCGCTGGCACGACACGGCGGACGCGCAGCTGCGCGACGTGGTGGAACGCACCCTTGATGGGATGGCGCTCGGAGGAATCCACGACCAGCTGGGCGGCGGCTTTCATCGCTACAGCGTGGATGCACGCTGGATCGTTCCCCATTTCGAAAAGATGTCGTACGACAATTCGGAGCTGCTGCGGATCTACACCGAGGCATCTCTCGCCCTGGGCGACGAACGTTACGCGGACGTGGCTCGCGGGATCGTCACCTGGGTGCGTGAGACGTTGGCGCAGGAGGGTGGCGGCTACGGTGCGAGCCAGGATGCTGATGTGGGACTCGACGACGATGGCGACTATTTCACCTGGAGCCGGGCAGAAGCAGGGGCTGTCCTGTCAGGCACGGAGTTCGAGGTCGCCACCTCGTACTGGGACATCGGCACCGCCGGCGAAATGCACCATGACCCCAGCCGCACTGTGCTTTTCGTGGCCGAGTCCCCCGAAAGCATCGCACGCCGCCTGCACACGACCGAAGCCCGGGTACATGACCTGATCGCATCGGCTCGCGACAAGATGCTGGCTGCTCGGCGGAAGCGCACCGCCCCCGCCGTGGATCCCACTCGTTACACCGCGTGGAATGCCATGCTCGCCTCGGCGATGCTCCTGGCCGGCATCGCGCTGGACGATGCGGCGGCGCGGGAGCACGCGTTGGCGACGCTGCGCCGCATGCGGGCCGAGGCCCGGTCCCCCGATGCGGTGTCACACTCACCCACACAGGTGGAAGGGTGGCTCGAGGACGCGGTACAGACGGCCGATGCGGCACTCACTGCGTGCGAGTTCACCGGTGACACTGACTGGCTCGCCTGGGCCGAGGCATTGGCCGAGCGGGCGTGGCGTGAGCATGAGGACCCGGTGGATGGCGCGCTCTTCGACACCGCAGCCAATCCAAATGCCACCGGACTCCTGGCAGCACGGGGCAAGCCCTCGCAGGACGCCCCGACGCCATCGGCCAATGGCGTGGCCGGCATTGTCGCTTTCCGTATGGCGCACCTGACGGGAAAGACAGTGTGGGAGAAACGAGGCCGGCGAGTGGTGGAGGCGTTTGGTGCGGGGCTCGCCGAGGCCAGCATTCATGGGGCAACACTGCTTCTCGCCGCCGACTGGATGCTCTCCCCCGTGGCGCACATCGTGATCGTGGGAGAGGCCAATGATGCGGCGGCAGCCGAAATGGAGCGGGAGGCGTGGCGAGCGTGGCGGCCGAGACGGATCATCCGCCGCCTTACGAGCGGCGACCGGCTGGTGGGTGCGCCCCCCGAACTCTCGGCCATGCTGGCGCACGCCGAGGCGGGTACCGCCGGCTATCTCTGTGTCGGCAACAGCTGCCGGCAGCCGGCGCGGACGGTGGAGGAGTGGGGCTTGGAGCTCAGGGCCTAGGGCGTGGGCCTTGGGACTTAGGACCTCTTACGCCCTGCGCCTTAGACCCCAGCCCGGCTAGTGCGCTAAACCGCCGTCGCACACCACCGTCTCCGCAGCACTGGCTCGGCGGCCTCCGACGTCGGCTGGCCGTGAGCCCGAGACGACCACCGTATCCTGCTTGGCACCGCGTTGGACCGGCACACAGCGAGCCCGTGCCACTTCGGTTCTCGCGGCCTGGTGGAAGGGAACACAGGCTGCCGTCCCGACCACCGATAGCAGCGCAAGGATCAAGAGTTTCATTTCGCCACCCTCCCATCCTGGCCTCAGCTCGCAGCTCAAAGCCCGCAGCTCTCAGCTCTCAGCTCCCAGCTCCAAGCTCACCGCCCCTAACTCCCCCGCCACTCTCTCCGCGCTCGCATAACGCGCCGACGGATCCTTCTGCAGCAATCGGCTCACGATGGCCGCGAGACGCGGCGGCACATCAGGTGAGATTTCAGCGATATCCGGCACCGGCTGGTCGACGAGGGCCACCGCCACCGTGGCGATATCGTTGCCTTCGAAGGGCCGCCTGCCCGTCAGCATCTCGAACAGGACCACGCCGAGGGCCCAGAGATCAGCTCGGGCGTCAACGGGTGCACCGAGGGCCTGCTCCGGTGACATGTAGTGCGCCGTGCCAGGCCGTTCGCCGGTGCGCGTGAGCTGCAACCCGGCCAGTTTCGCGATTCCGAAATCGAGGATCCGCACCTGCCCGTCGCTGCCCAGCATCAGGTTGGCCGGCTTGATATCACGATGAATGATGCCGCACCCGTGGGCCGCCGCAAGGCCGTCTGCGACCGCAGTTGCGATCCGGACGGCGTCGGCGACAGGCAGCGCGCCGCGTGCGAGCCGAGCCTTCAGCGTTTCCCCGTCGCAGTACGGCAGGACGAGGAAGATGCGGCCATCCGGGAGTTCGCCAGTGTCGATGAGGCCGCCCACGGCCGGATGGTCCACAGCTGCGACCGCCTGCGCTTCCGCCAGGAGTCGTGCCTCGGCCCGTGACCCCTTCCGGGAAGGCGCCGCCAGGAGCTTGATCGCCACGTCACGACCGCGAGCGACATCACGCCCCCGATAGACTACGCCCATCCCGCCCTTGCCGATCGGCTCCAGCACAGTGAAGGAACCGATCTGGGTGCCGGTAAGGTCACTGCCGGCATCGAGTCGCCCGGTATCCGGCGCCAGCACCGCCAGCAACCGGTCCACCGGTCCTTCTGCATCATGAGCAGCCAGGAGGGATGCCAGGTCGTCGGCCATCGCGGTGTCGCGGCGTGCCAGCCGCGCAAGTGCAGCCCGCCGCACCGAGCGTGGCAGCGGCGCGAGACGAAAGAACAGTTCCTGCACCCGGCGTAACCGATCCGTCATTGGGCCCAGTCTCCCCTGCCGATTGCTGCCCTGCTCCCTGCCATGTGAAGCCGGATGGCGTACGCCATGAGCTCACCCGACGGTGCCTTCGGCTTCTGTCTCTGTCAATCACCCACCCGCGACCCGGCATGCCCGGACTCGCCTACCCGCAGCATGGAGACCGTCATGCGCACCACCTCTCTTATTGTGGCGCTCGTCGCCGCCGGCACTGCCGCCGCGCTCGGCATCGCCTGCACCGCTGAATCACCCACGGAAGTCTCCGGCGCCACCGCCGCCCACGCCGAAATGTTCATGGGCGTCGGCACCTCGCCAAAGGCGCAGTCGCAGTACGCGGAACTGCGGCGATGGCTCGCGCCGCTTCACAACCCGGCCAAGGCCGAGGCCGCAGGTTACACGGTTCTCTTCGGATGTATCGACGAAACTACCGTCGGGGCGCCAGCGTCGGTCGCCAAGGGCATGGGGTACCACGTGACGGCCGGCAACAGGGACATCGTGAATGACGGCGTCGTCAGCGTCACCGAGCCCGAGTTCCTGGTCTACGCGCCCGCGGAGAATGACGCCGAGCTGGCGCCCGAGGACCGGCTCGCAGCGGCCCGGTTGGTGGGTGTGGAGTACTTCGTACCCGGCACCATTAACGACAAGGACCATCAGCCCGATGACATCCTTGGCGCCTCGTTTGTCTGGGTAGAGCGGTTCCAGGGCTGGGCTCGTCATGTGTGGGCCTTCGGCAACAATCCCGATGGCATCAACGAGAACTGGAATACCGCCGTGCGGCTGTGCACGGATGCGATTCCGGCGGAGTGAGCTGAGAGCTGAGAGCTGAGAGCTGTGAGCTGAGAGCTGAGAGCGCGATCTTCTCCAAGCTCTCAGCTCTCGACTCTCAACTCTCAGCTCTCAGCTCCCTGTTCAACCACGCCCGCGCCAGCTGCCAGTCGCGCTTCACGGTGGCGGGTGAGAGGTCGAGCGCTTCCGCGATCTCGGGCACCGTCATGCCGGCAAAGAAGCGGCACTCGACCACCTTGGCGAGCCGAGGCTCGTCGGCTTCGAGCCGCTCGAGCGCTTCATGGAGCGCGAGCAGCTGGTCCCCGACTTCATCAGCGATGGCGAGGTCGTCAGCGAACTCGACCCGTACCTGCTTCCCGCCCCGCTTCCCGGCGCCGCGTCGCACCGCATGATCCACCAGCACGCGGCGCATCGCCTGGGCTGCGCCGGCAAAGAAGTGCGACCGGCTCTTCCATTCAATCCGGTCCAGGCGGCCCAGCTTCAAGTAGGCCTCGTGCACCAGGTCGGTGGTGCAGAGCGTATGATCGGGACGCTCGCCGGCCAGCTGGCGGTGCGCCATCCGATGGAGCTCGTCATAGAGCTCCCGGGCGAAGAGGTCGAGAGAGTCGTTGGGCATTGAGAATCGTAGGTCGTACGTCGTAGGTCGTACGTCGTATGACTTAGGACATACGACGTACGACTGTCAACAGTCCACCCGCAGCGGACGGCGGCTCCGGATCTCGTAATATTCAGTGCAGGCTCGGCCGGCGCGCTCGACCCCCCGTCGGCCGACGCTAGTGGCCCGCAGGTACTCGAACGGCGACGTGTTCCCGCTCGAGTTCCAGTCCATCTCGGCCCAGGTGTAGCCTGTCCGGTGCGCCGCTACCGCCAGATAGCCCACGTAGAGCAGCGCGAAGACCGTTGCCGCCTCGACGACGTAGAAGAGGAACCGTCGGACGGTCAGGGGCTCGTAGAGCGTCTCACGGTGCTTGCGATGCTTGCGCATGTAGGGGTTCGAGGGTCGAGGGTCGAGGGTCGCGAGTCACGGATTCCTGGCCGTGAACTCATGACCCGCGACTCATGACCCTTGACTCATGACTCTCTAGCCCGTCGACCACGCGCTGGCGAAATATCGATCATCAGCGCAATCACGATCCCGACCACCGGCCACAACCCCCAGTGCCCGCCAAACCAGTGCTGCACCGCGGTGTACCAGAGGAGCGTTGTCGGAAGAAAGATGAACCCGAGTATGGGCCAGAGGATGGTCGAAAAAATCCCCTGGAACCAGCTGGTAAAGAACAAGAGCAGCAATATGACGACCCGCGGCACCGCCAGTGCCAGCAGGGCAAGCAGGCAGGGCATCAGTGTGTCTCCATCATTGTCGCACACGAACCGGCGCCGGAGGCATCGGGCGCGCCGTAGTGGGTCCGGAACAACCGTACCGGGGAGCTGTCAAGTTCCAGGATGAAGAGGAAGGAGTACTCCCCGTCGCAGAGCTCCGGCAGCTTGGGGCCACCCAGCGCCGCGATGATAGGTGGCACGGTATTGCTGTGCCCCACGACGAGGACGGCCTCGCCCTTGGGGATCCGTCGTACCGCGGCGGCAACGGTGGCCACATGCAGCGAGTCGCCGCCATCGTACGGAATCACCACCGGGGAGAGGTGTTGGGCGGTGATTACCGATGCCGCTGTCAGGGTGGTCCGCCGACGGGATGTCACGATGACGTGCCGCACGTTGGCATGCTGCAACGCCACCTGGAGTGACTCCGCTCGTGCCGTACCCACCTCGCTGAGTGGTGGGTCATTCCCCGGCACGTCGGCCTTTTCGGCGTGCCGCACGAGAATGACGGTCTGCCCGCTGAGCGGTACCGCGGCCGACAGCGACAGCGCTCCCAGCACCAGCGCAGCTCCCAGGCGTTTCAGCGTCTGCATCGGCTCCTCGTCGATATGACCGCGCCGGCTGTCCCCGGCCGCTGGTGTTGCAATCCGCTCCCCCGTAGTATGCAGACGATGCGCTCCGGACGCGAGGCGCCGCGCCCGGCCCGCCAGGAGGAGGTAGCCGTGAACGCTGCGACACCTGCGGGATCAACCGCGGGATCGGTAGAGCCCGTGGAGCGGATCCGCGACCAGTTCCAGCGTGCCTGGAATGGCGACGCCTGGCATGGGCCGCCCGTCGCGGAACTGCTGGATTCCATCGACCCGGCGGCAAGCCAGTGGCGGCCGCCTCGCGGGGCGCACAGTATCCAGGAACTTGCCTCGCACATCACGTTCTGGCTCGATGCCGCGCACCGCCGGCTGAATGGTGAAACCTACCTTCCAACCAGCGGGGACTGGGACGTACCACCGGCCGAGACCTGGGATGGCACCGTAGCCCGGCTGCGGGCAACCTGGCGCTCGCTCGTCGAGGCAATAGGGGCAACACCTGCGTCACGGCTGCACGATGCCGTCGCGGGAAAGCCGTACGACGTGTACGTCCTTCTCCACGGCGTCCTGCAGCACACGCTCTACCACGCGGGCCAGATCGCCATGATGCGGCGACTGGCGGGTGGGTGAGCGGACCGCCGCGCCCGGCGGCGGGACTGCGAGCGGGCAGCACCTCGCATTTTCCTCCACGGGCATTTCTTACTGCGCTCGTGACACGGGCGGTCATCATCTGGGCCGGAATGCGCCTGAGCCTCGCGCTCGGCATTGCCCTGCTCGACGCCGGCCCGCCGTTCCGGCTTCCAGCCAGCACAGCCTGCGCGCTGGCCCTGGTCGCCGCCACGCTCGGCTGGGTCGAGCTCCGCCGACGCCGTGAACACCTGTTACTCGGGAATCTCGGCGTTGGTCAACCGGCCCTCTTCCTCATCGGGCTTGTGTCGGCAGCCCTCCTGGAGTCACTTCTCCTGCTGGTCTGGCGTGTACCGGCTTGAGGTGGACTGCGTGACGAAGCACTTTGGCAGGCGCCGGGTGCTGACGAACGCCTCCCTGAGAATCGTGGCCGGACAGGTGCTGCATCTCGTCGGACCAAACGGGACCGGCAAAACGACCCTGCTGCGCATCGCCGCAGGCCGCCTGCGCGCCGAGGTCGGCTGGGTGAGCGTCAATGGGAGGCGGGTGCGTCGACCGACGCTGCCGCGGATGGCGCGGCTCGGCGTCTTCTTCATGCCGGCGGAGCCGTTGCTCACACCCTCGATGCAGCTGGGAAGACAGCTGGCAGCCGTGGCCGAGCGCTTCGGGACATCCGATCGCATTGAGCTCGTGAGCGGGCAACTGGCCCTGGATATGATCGGCGATCGATCGCCAACCCAGATGTCCGTGGGCGAACAGCGACGCGCGACGCTCGCGCTCGCTGTGCTCCGGCATCCCGATATCCTGCTGGCGGACGAACCTCTCCGCGGCATCGACCCCATCGATTCGGAGCGCATGATGCAGACCATGCGGGACATGGCCCGCCGCGGAGCCGCCGTTGTCGTTACGGGCCATGAAATCGGGCTGCTGGGTGAGTACTGTGATGAGACGTACAAGATGTGAGCTGAGAGCTGAGAGCTGAGAGGTGCGAGCTGCGAGCTGCGAATTGCGAACTGGGCGACGGTACTGCTCTTAGCTCTCAGCTCTCAGCTCTTAGCTCTTAGCTCTTTGCTCTCACCTCACCAACAACGAGGCCACAATGCACAATGAACTCCTCTTCGCCGTCATCCGCTTGATCCACATCCTGGCCGGCGTTCTCTGGGTGGGCGCTGCGGTCATGCTGGCCTTCTTCGTGGGACCCGCAGCAGGCGGGGCGGGACCGGCAGGCGGCGCGGTGATGGATCAGCTGATCCGGGTCCGCAAGCTCCCCGCCTACATGGCGAGCATGGCTGGACTCACCGTCCTGGCCGGCCTGGTCCTGATGTGGATGCACGCTTCGGCGACCGACGGCGGCTGGATGCGGACGCCGTCAGGCAAGCTGTTCATGTGGGGCGCGCTGGTGGCAATTATCGGGTTCGTGTGGGGCATGGTCATGGCAACCCGGCTGGCCAAGCGCATGACCGCCCGCGCCTCCGCCCTTGCAGCCGAGGGACGGCCACCCACACCGGAAGAGCAGGCCGAACTGCGCCAGGGCTTTGCCCGGCTGAGTTTCCATACCCGCGGCGCCGCGCTGACGCTCGTCCTTGCAGCGGCCATGATGGGACTGGCGCGGTATGTGTGAGGCAGTTGAGAGTTGAGAGTTGAGAGTTGAAGATCAAGCGTCGAGCGCCACAGGAGCCATGGCCCTGCAGCGCTCGGCTCTTAGCTCTCAGCTCTTAGCTCTCAACTCTTAGCTCTCAACTCTTAGCTCTCAACTCCAGCCTCCGCATGATCCACCGCCTCGGTCACGCCCATTTCGCGGGCGCAGTGGGCACAGCAGAAGAACGTTCCCTTGGCCTCGATCCCGTGCCCGGCGATCTTGCAGCCGCAGTGCGCGCAGACGGGAGCAAGCTTGTGGATGGCGCATTCGAAACTGTCGAAGACGTGCTTCTCTCCAGCGGCTATGACTTCAAATGACAGATAGTAGTCATTCCCGCAAACTTCACATCGAGCCATCGGGCCCTCCTGGTCAAGGCAGCGCCGTGCTGCCATCTCAATACTCGCCCGGCCCGAGCGCTCGCGCCACCCCGCTGCTTGGGCTCACGACACTCACGCTGCTGGCCTTTGCGGCCAATTCCCTCCTCTGCCGCGCCGCGCTGCGAAGCTCTCTGGTGGATCCAGCCAGTTTCACCGCGATACGACTGGCGAGTGGCGCCCTGGTCCTGGGCCCATTGCTGCTCTACCGCCGAGCGGCCGTGACCGATGTGCGCTCCGGCGGGTCCTGGGCCTCGGCGCTGGCGCTCGCGGCGTATGCCATCTTCTTCTCGCTGGCCTTTGTGCGCATTGGTGCTGGAGTGGGAGCGCTGATCCTCTTCGGCGCAGTGCAGGTGTCAATGATCGGCTGGAGCATGGTCGGTGCCGAGTTCCCCACGCTGGCTCAGTCACTGGGACTGGTGGTCTCGCTTGCGGGACTCGCATGGCTCACGTTGCCGCACGCAGTGGCCCCCGACCCGGTGGGCGCGGCGCTCATGGGGATCGCCGGCATAGCATGGGGCATTTACAGTCTCCGCGGCCGGCGGGTGCAGGCTCCCATCCGCGCCACCGCGCTCAACTTCATCATGGCCGTGCCCCTGGCAATGATCCCCCTGCTGCTCAGCATGCACTCGCTCCGTCTCACTACTGCCGGCCTGGTCCTCGCCATCATCTCCGGTGCCGTGACGTCGGGCCTGGGCTATGTCCTCTGGTACAGCGTGCTTCCCTCCCTCGGTGGCACCCGGGCGGCCGTCGTGCAGTTGCTCGTGCCCGTCATCGCCGTCATGGGCAGCATTGTCTTTCTGGGTGAACCGCTGACGGCACACCTGGCGCTGTCAGGCTCGGTAATCCTGGGAGGTGTGATGCTGGCCATGGTGAGTCGTAAGTCCTGAGTCGTAAGTCTTACGACTTGCGACTCATTGACAGTTCCGTCGCCGTCCGTCACCCTTATGCCACTGTCCGCCTGTCCGTCTGTCCGCCTTCAAGGGAGGCCCTTATGGGTCGTTGGCATTCGGTCTATGCAATCGCAGGGATGCTTGGTATTGCAGCATGCAGCGAGAAGGCGCCCGGGCAGGCCGAGGCCGCGGCTGGACCGGTGGCACCGCAGGAGATCACCGTGCATGCCCGGGATTACGGCTTTGACGCACCGGACACCATCCCGGCCGGGCTCACCACCATCCGGCTCATCAATGACGGCCCTGGCCTGCATCACGGGCAGCTGTTGCGGATCGACAGCAGCAAGACCTTCGCCGATGCCATGGCCGCCATTCCCCAGCAGATCAATTTCCCGGCCTGGCTGGTCGCCGTGGGTGGACCCAATGCCGTGGGGGCGGGAGACACCAGCACCGTGACCCAGGAGCTTGCGCCGGGCAACTACCTCTGGATCTGCTTCGTGAACATGCCGGGCGGGGTCGAGCACTACAAGAAGGGGATGGCGCGCGCCTTCACGGTGGTGTCGTCCTCGGCACCTGCTGCCACGCCGCCGAACGCCGACATCAACATCACGCTGCGGAACTAAGCCTTCGAATTCTCCAATCCCCTGACTGCCGGCCAGCATACCTTCAAGGTCATGACCGCCGACACCAGCAGCCAGTCACATGAACTGGTCCTGGTGCAGCTCGCCCCGGGCAAGACTGGCGAGGACCTGCTCGGCTGGCTCCAGAAGCCCGAAGGCCCCCCGCCGGGCCGCGCCCTTGGCGGCGTCGCCGACCTCACCCGGAGCATGCCAGTGTACTTCTCGGCCAACCTCACGCCGGGCAACTACCTGCTGATCTGCTTCGACCCGGACTTCGAGGACGGCAAGCCGCACTTCATGCATGGGATGATGGAGACCGTGAGTGTAAGTTAGTCGTACGTCATAAGTCGTACGTCGTACGACCTGTGACGTGCGACTTACGACTCTTTATCGAGGATCCATTGACCAAGACAGCCACTATTGAAACCGACAAGGGCACCATCACCGCCGAGCTCTTCGCAGACGAGACGCCGGGGACGGTGGCCAATTTCGAGAAGCTGGCCAACGAAGGCTTCTACGATGGCACCCGGTTCCACCGGGTCATCGACAACTTCATGATCCAGGGCGGCGACCCGCTGTCCCGCGACCCCAACAACCCGCGCGTCGGCACCGGGGGTCCCGGCTACACCATCAAGTGCGAGACGGACCGCAACACCCACCGGCACGTGGCGGGCACGCTCTCCATGGCGCATGCCGGCCGTGACACCGGCGGCAGCCAGTTCTTCATCTGCCATTCGCCCCAGCCGCACCTCGACCGCAAGCACACGGTATTCGGCCAGGTCAGCGAGGGCATGGACGTGGTGAACGCCATCCGCAAGAACGACGTCATCAAGTCCATCCGGGTGGCGCCCGCTGCAAGTTGATTTCGCGGTCATCGCGGACTACGCGCTGATCGACCAGCATGGAAAGCTCAGCGTGCTGGGCATGTTCCAGCACGTCTGGGTGCAGCAGTTCCCTACGGTGCATCCGCGCACCCACCTGGTCCTCCGGGTGCGCGGCCGTCGCACCGAGATCGGGGTCCACACCCTGCAGATCCGCTTTCTGGACGACGAGGATACGATCCTGATGGGGGGCGAGGGTACCGTGCAGTTCGGCGAACCCCCCGCGGGCGTGGTGGACGTCGAGGCGGGTGCCGTGCTGGTGTTCGACATCCCGCTCGCCCGTCCCGGGCACTACCGCTTCGAGATTACCCTGGACGGCGACAGCGTAACCCAGGTCCCCCTCACCGCCAGCGCCGCGCCAGAATCCGGCGACCTGCAGGGATGAGCGGCGGGCCGCCCGAGGCCCATCGGCAGCCGCAGTGGCCCCGACACCCCTTCAGGGTAACTTTCCTCAGCAGTCTTTCAGGTCTTCTTCATCACGGAGTGCGCAGCTTGTTCTCTTCGGCTGTTTGCACCAGCTCTGATATGGAGAGTCTCCCATGCCGAGGCTTCGCCTGCCTCTCGGTGCCACCATGTCGTTCCTGGTGGCGGCCGCGTTACCCCTGAGCCCTGCCCACGCGCAAGGCTACGGCGTCTACGAACAAAGCTCCTGCGTCATGGGACGCGCCGGCACTAGCGTGGCCAGCCCCTGCGGCGACGGATCGAGCATCTACTTCAATCCCGCCGGTATCGCAGCCGCTACCACGACAGAAGTTTCAGCCGGTGGCACTGGCATCTTCGTCAGTGGTGGCTTTACCAACGATCTCACCGGCTTCCACACCAGCCTCAACAGCGACATGCACCTGGTGCCGCACGGCTACCTCGTGCGGCCCATCAGCGACCGCCTCGTGGCCGGGCTTGGTGTCTTCGTGCCGTATGGGCTCGCCGTTGACTGGCCGTCCGATTTCGAAGGCCGATTCCTCGGCTACCACAGCAAGGTCCAGGCGATCTACGTGCAGCCGACCCTCGGTGTCCGGCTCGCGCCCCGCCTCCGGGTCGGCGCAGGATTCGACCTCACCTTCGTCAGCGTCCGGCTCAACCAGCGGCTCGACCTCTCCGAACAAGCCACTCCTACCCCGGGCGTGACGTTCGGGATGCTGGGCGTACCCGCCGGGACCGATTTCGCGGACGTAAACCTCACCGGCAGCGGCACCGCGGTCGGAGGGCATTTCGGTGTGCAGGCCGATCTTACGCCAGACCTCACCCTCGGCGCACGATATCTCCTGCGACAGACCGTGGACATCGGCAATGGCACCGCCGAGATCGCCCCGGTCTCCACCGGCCTGACCCTCGCGGCCGGCAATCCGTTCGGCGCCCCCGCCGGCACGCCGATGGACGCGGTGCTCGCGCCGCAATTCCTGGCCGGCGGTCCGCTCGAGTCTCAGGGTGGCGGGACGTCGCTCACGCTGCCCGCCCAGCTGGTGGTGGGCCTGTCCTGGCGCGGGATCGATCGTCTCAACCTGCTGGCCGACTTCCAGTACACCGACTGGCGCGTGTTTGACACCCTCACCGTCACGCTCGAGCGGCTGGGCACGACGAAGATTCCCGAGGACTACAAGCGTGCCTATACCTGGCGGTTCGGCGCCGAGTACGGGCTGTCTCCTGCAAGCACGCTCCGGGCCGGCTTCTACACCCATAACGGCGCCGCACCTGACCAGACGGTGACGCCCAATCTTCCCGAAGGACACCGCAACTCCTGGACAATCGGGTTCGGCACCCGGCTCGGCAGCAACATCGGCATCGACTTCGCCTATCAGTTCATTGACCAGGGCGACCGCCGAGGCCGAACCATACCGCTGAATCCCGAGCTCTCGCCGGCGGACAACACCAATGGCCTGTACACATTCAAGGCGCACCTGCTGGGCGCAACGCTGCGGTACGCCTTCTGAGGGGAGTGACCACCATGAAGCTTCGCATCCCGGCGGCCGCGCTCTTCATTGCCGCCGCGCTCGCCGCCTGTCGCGGCGACCAGACCCTGGCGCCACCGCTATCCGCCACGGATAATGACGGCCTCTTCCTGCGCTATGTCTCGATCGGCAACAGCATCGCCGCCGGCTTCCAGTCGGGCGGCATCAACGACAGTACCCAGCGCGCATCCTTTGCCGTGCTCTTTGCCCAGCAGGCCGGGACGCCCTTTACCTACCCCGCCCTCGCGGGACGAGGCTGCCCCGCCCCGCTGGTCAACAACGTCACCGAGGAGCGGCTGGGCGACCAGCCGGCAGACCAGCCGTGCGACCTGCGCCAGACGCCGCCGCCCGCGTTCCTCAATAACCTCGCCGTGCCCGGCCTGGACGTGGCCGATGCCTTCAGCAACGAGGGATCGGACGTCACGACCTATTCCCGGCTCACCCAGTTCTTCCTCGGCGGCCGCACGCAGGTACAGTGGCTGATGGCCGAACGCCCGACATTCGTCTCGGTCGAGATCGGGCCCAACGATGTGCTCGGTGCAGTGATCTCCAGCACCAACCCCGGCGACCCGGCCGAAGTCACGCCGCCTGCCGACTTCGAGGCTGCCTACCGGCAGCTGGCGGACAGTATCGAGGCGACCGGAGCCAAGGCGGTGCTCTTTACCATCCCGGACGTCACGCTGGTACCCTATGTCTCCAGCGGGAGCACCTGGTGGTGCATCAAGAACCAGCCGGCCTGCGGCTTCACGACCCCGGTTGCGTTCCCACCCACCTTCACGGTGAACAGCAATTGTGCGCCAGCGGCCGCAATACCGGAGTCGCCCGGCGACGAGACGCTGGTGCCGTGGACCAAGGGGCTTCCGCTCCTGGCTGCCGCAGCGGGCGGCGCATCCACGACGCTTGACTGCAGCGTGGATACCGACGTGATCCTGCCGTCAGAGCTGAGCAACATTGCCGCGGCACTCGCGGCGGACAACGCGGTCATCCAGGATGTCGCGGCGGAACACGACTGGGCGGTCTTCGATATCAATGTGCCGTTCGCCGCACTGCGTGCCGACGGCAGTATCCCCGCCTTCCCCGACATCAGCCAGGCGCTCTCGGGCGGCAGCGTGACCTTCGGGCCCATCTTCTCGCTCGACGGCTTCCATCCGTCCTCCGCCGCGCAGGAGATGATTGCCAACGAGGTGATCAAGGTGGTCACTGCGAAGTATGGGACGGAGGTCCCGGAGGTGAAGTAGGGCGAAGGGCATAAGGCATAGGGCATAGGGCTTGGGCGGCGGCGAGACTCATGACCCGCGACTCGTGACTCCTGTGCCCTACGCCCTATGCCCTATGCCCTAATACCTTTCCTGCATGACCCGCGACGAAGCCCTTGCCCTCATGCACGAGTATACGGCGTCGGAAGCCCTGCGCCGTCACATGTACGCCGTCGAGATCGCCATGCGCGCCATCGCGCCGCGCTATGGCGGCGACCCCGAACGCTGGGGTCTCGCCGGCCTCCTGCACGACTTCGATTACGAGCGCTACCCCAACGACGCCCGCTCCGCCACGGCGGAGCATCCGGCGGAGGGTGTTCGCATCCTCGCCCAACATGGCGTGGACGACGACATCCTCCGTGCGATCCTGGGGCACGCTACCTACACCGGTGTCCCCCGTGACAGCGACATGGCGCGTGCGCTCTTTGCCGTGGATGAGCTCAGCGGCTTCGTGGTTGCCTGCGGGCTGGTGCGCCCCTCGCGCAGCCTGGCCGATCTCGAAGTCTCGAGTGTCAAGAAGAAGCTCAAGGACAAGGGATTTGCCCGCGGCGTCAATCGCGACGACGTCCGGCAGGGCGCCGAGGAGCTGGGCGTGCCGCTGGATGAGCACATTGGCTTTGTCATTGCCGCACTGCGGCCGCACGAAACGGCACTGGGCCTTGGCGGCGCATGACCCTGGCGCGGATCAGTGCCCAGACCCGGGCAGTCGAGACGGCCGTTACCCGCGCATCTGGGGGGCGCCCGGTCCCAGGTAACGGGGTGTCGCTGCTGGTGGATGGGCCGGATGCCTATGCCGCCATGCGTGACGTGATCACGCGCGCCTCCCGCTGGATCCATTTCGAGAACTACATCATCCGCAGTGACGACGAAGGCTGGGGCTTCTCCAAGCTGCTGGCCCGGAAAGCCGGCGAGGGCGTGCGCGTCCGCGTGCTCTACGACTGGATCGGCTCGCTGTCCACCAAGCGCGCGTACTGGCGCTTCCTTCGCGATGCCGGCGTCGAGGTCCGCGCCTTCGGGCCGCCGAGAATCAGCCACCCCCTCGGCATCCTCTCGCGTGATCATCGCAAGCTCGTGCTGGCCGACGGCTGCGACGCAGTCATCGGCGGGCTCTGCATCGGGTGTGAGTGGACCGGAAACGGCGTGGATGGCGGGCAGCCCTGGCGGGACACGGCGGTCCGGATATCGGGTCCGGCAGTGCCGCTGCTGGATGCGGCGTTTCAGGGTACATGGGCTGTCGCGGGCATGCCGATTCCGGACGCGGAGTCGGCCCCGGACGTTCCCGAGTGCGGAGATGCCGTGGTGCGCGCCATCGTCGGCAAGCCGGGGCGGGAGCGGGCCTATCGCCTCATTGAGCTGCTGGCCACCGGTGCGCGGGAGCGGTTCTGGGTAACGGATGCCTACTTCCTCGCGCCGACCCGCCTGCTCCAGGCCTTCCGGGACGCGGCGCGTGACGGGGTCGATGTCAGGCTCCTGGTCCCCGGCACCAGCGATATTCCCCTGGTGCGCAACCTGACACGGTTCGGCTATCGCGACCTGCTGCGCGCCGGCGTCCGGATCTTCGAGTGGGACGGGCCGATGCTGCACGCCAAGACCATTGTTGCCGACGGACGGTGGGTGCGGGTCGGCTCAAGCAACCTCAATCCCGCCAGCCTGGTGGGCAACTATGAACTGGATGCCCTGATCGACGACGTCAACCTGGCCGACGCGCTGGAGCAGCAATTCCGGCTCGATATCGCACGGGCCAGTGAAGTCGTCCGCCGCCCGTTGCGCGGTCCGCCGCGCATCAGCCAGCGGCTGCCGGCGGTGCTGGCGCGGACCTCGGCCACCGACGCGGCGCCGTATCGCCGTTCCATGCGCGAGCGCCGCCGCCGGGCTACGGTGGCCCTCCGACTGATGGCGTCCAACGCCAGGCGCTCGGTCTTTGTGCCAGCGATGATCGCACTGGCATCACTGGCCGCGCTGTTCCTGCTCGCCCCGCGCGTCACTGCCTATGTCTTCGGCATCCTGTGTGTCTGGCTTGCCGTCAGCGCCGGCCTGGCGGCGTTCCGGCAGCGGGAGAGATAGATGGACGCGGGACGCGGGACGCGGGTCGTGGAGCGCCTGGCCCGCGTCCCGCGTCCCGCGTCCATCTTCAACATTTCCCCGGCCCCAGCCGTACTTCCCACGTGACCGACGCCGAACTTGCTGCCCGGGCGGCTGAGGGCGACGGAGACGCATTCGGCCTGCTGCTCGAACGGTACGCGCCGGCCGCACGGCGAGTCGCCCGGGCTCTGCTCGGCAATGACCATGATGCTGACGACGCCGCCCAGGATGGCTTCCTGGCCGCGTGGCGCGCTATTGGCCGGTTCGACACCGCACGCCCGTTCCGGCCGTGGCTCATGCGGATCGTCCTGAACGCGGCGCGGGACCTGGGCCGGCGGCGCGCGGTCCGCGATACGGAACAGTTGTCGCCGGCCGCGGCAGACCAGCATCAGGGGCCGGACCACGATGCCGATCGCCTGCTCCTTCGAGAGCGGCTGGCGGTGGCACTCAGCCGGCTGACGGAGCGGCAGCGCATCGCCATCACGATGTTCGACGCGGAAGGGTATGCACATGCCGAAATCGCGGAAGTCCTCGGGGTTCCGGAGGGCACGGTACGGTCGGATGTCTTTCACGCACGGCGGGCACTGCGAGCCGACCTGGCGTCGTTCCTGGAGGTAGGGCAATGAGCAATCCATTTGATCACGAGCGGGACGAGCAGCTGGGACAGCTGCTGCGGGCCGGGCTGCCGGTGCCCGGGCACGACGAATTCGTGCACCGGACCATGGCGTTGCTGGCAGCGGAGCCGCGGAAGTCAAGCTGGGATGTGCTCAACACCTGGCTCCGGCCGGGGCTGGCTGCCGCCGCGATTCTCGCCCTGGCGCTGGCCATGTGGCTGCGGCTTGCACCGGTGAGCGCCGGCGAGGCCTCGCTGGCCGACGCGGTGGGCTCGGTGGGCGTGCCCTCCGTGCTCGTGTCTTCGGCGCAGAACGCCAGCACCGACAACCTGCTTGCCGCCGTGGTGGAGGGTCGCTGAGATGACCAC
>CBINCZ010000007.1:0-18367 GCA_966249295.1 uncultured Gemmatimonadales bacterium | reverse complement strand
CGTGGATATCGACACCGAAGAGGACTGGCAGATGGCCGAGCAGCTCCTGCAGCTCGCCCGAATGCCGGGAGCCGTTGATGCGTACTGATCGACTCGCGCTGTACACCACCATGTATCCGGGAGTCGAGCCGTACCTGAAGGACTGGTATGCCTCGGTCCAGGCGCAGACCGATACGGAATTCGATCTCTGCGTGGGTCTCGACGACCTCACGCCTGCAGACATCAGCCGGGCGGTCGGCATGGACCAGGGTGCGCGCTGGATGCCGGCGGCTTCCCCGACGACGCCCGCGCGGGTCCGGTCTGAAGCGATTGCGCAGCTCGTACACGAGTACCCCGCCGTGATCTTCGTGGATAGCGACGACGTGCTGCTGCCGGACCGCGTCGCCGCGGCGCGCGAGCTGCTCACCCGCGCCGACGTGACCGGCTGTGCCCTGGAGATCATGGATCACGCTGGCCGTCCGGTAGGCGCGCGGTTCGGTCCGCCGGCCGGTGTCGCGTCGGCGGCACTGCTGCCACGCTGGAATGTCTTCGGTCTCTCCAACACCGCCTATCGCGCCAGCACATTGCGCGCTTGCCTGCCGGTGCCGGACGACTGCCTGCTGGTGGACTGGCTGCTGGCCACGCGGGCGTGGTCCGGCGGCGCGCGCCTCGAGTTCGACGCCACACCGCACATGCGCTACCGCCAGTACGAGGCCAACGTCGCACCGATGCTGCCGCCGTTCAGCGGCCGCCAGGTCATGACCGCGACCGGCAGGGTGCTTGAGCACTACCGGTGCATGCTGGATGTGGAGTGGGAGCTGGGTTCTCGTGAGCGCGCGGCCCTGGAGGCCGAGCGGAACCGGGTGTCCGGCTTCGATGCTGCAATGCGCCAGGATGGCCGCCGGTTGGACAGGTATGTGAGCGCGCTGAACCGCCTGCCGGTCATGCACGTGTGGTGGTGGCAGGTTGCGCATCCTGACCTGGAGCGTGTATGGCGGACTTGACGATCGCGGGCCGCCCGATCGGCGAAGGGCACCCTCCTTATGTCATCGCCGAGATCGGTGCCAATCACAACGGTGACATGCGGCTGTGCCGCGCGCTGGTGGACGCCGCGCAGGCCGCCGGCGCCGATGCGGTCAAGTTCCAGTCGTGGACTCGCGACTCACTGATCTCCTCGGCGGAATACGCGCGCAACACGCGCTACGCCGCGGACGGAAAGGCCCCGACCCTCGAGGAAGCAGTGGTCCGGTACCAGATGACGCCCGACCGGATGCGAGAGATGAGCGCGTACTGCGTCGAGCGCGGCGTCACCTGGTTCGCGAGCTGCTTCTCCAAGGCGGAAGTCGACCTGCTCGAATCGCTGGAGACGCCCGCCTACAAGGTGGCGTCCATGGATGTGAACCACCTGCCACTGCTGCGCCATATCGCCGCGACCGGGCGCCCCGTGCTCCTGTCCGTGGGCATGGCCACCCTCGGCGAGGTCGAGCGTGCGCTAGACGCGCTGCAGGGAGGCGGGCCCGTGGCCCTGCTCCATTGCGTCTCGATCTACCCGTCACCCCCGGAGGCGGTCAACCTCCGCCAGCTCGACACCTGGCGAAAGGCGTTCGGCGCCCCCGTGGGCTACAGCGACCACACCCTGGGCGTCGCGGTCCCGCTCGCCGCGGTCGCCCTCGGCGCCTGCGTCATCGAGAAGCACTTCACGCTCGATCGCGCCCTCGAGGGATGGGACCATGCCATCTCGGCGACACCGGAGGAATTGCGGACCCTGGTGGACGGGGCGCGCGCAGTCCAGCAGGCGCTGGGCAATCCGGTGCGGGTCGTGAGCCCGGCCGAGCTGGAAAAACGGCAGGCCTCCCGTCGCCGGATGGTCGCGCCCCGCGCGCTCCCGCGCGGCGCCGCGCTTACCGCCGCGGACGTCGAGTTCAAGCGGCCCGGCACCGGCATCCAGCCGGACGAATTGCAGTATGTCATCGGCCGCGCCCTGACCCGCGACGTCGCCGCCGAGGAAGAATTGGCGTGGACCGACCTGGCGTAATGCCGCTGCGGCTGGTGCTGCTGGGTGATGGAGCGTGGGCCGCTCGCAGCCTCGAACGCCTTCAGGCCGGGCCGCACGAGGTGCTCGCCGTGCTGCTCCGGCAGCGGCCGTCCGACTCGTCCCTGGCCGACGCGGCCCGACGGTTTGGCATGCCGCTGCACCGGCCTGCTCGCGTCAACGCCGAGGACACGCTTGCCCTGCTCGCCGGACTGGCGCCCGACCTTCTGGTGTCCATTGCCTACGACCAGATCCTGCGCGCGCCGGTGCGCGCTGTGGCGCGGCGCGGGGCCATCAATTTCCACGCGGGCATGCTGCCGTATTACCGGGGCCGCAACGTGATCAATTGGGCCCTGATAAATGGCGAGACCGAAATCGGCCTGACATCGCACTGGATGGACGATGGCATCGACACCGGCGACATCCTGCTGCAGCGCTCAGTGCCCGTGGGTTGGACCGACACGTACGGCGACCTGCTCGCGCGACTGACGCGTGCCATGCCAGACCTGGTTGCGGAGACGCTGGACGGTATTGCGACCGGCACGCTTGCCGGCCGCACCCAGCGAGACCATCCCGGGACCTATTTCGGCAAGCGGGACGAGGGCGACGAATGGCTCGACTGGTCCGACACGAGCCGCAACCTGCACAACAAGGTGCGCGCCATCACGCATCCCGGCCCCGGTGCCCGCACCCAGCTCGGGGACACCTCGGTGGTCATCTGGCGCGCCTTCTACGACCCCGCCTGGCCCACATACATGGCGATACCGGGCCAGGTCGTCGGCCAGAACGATCGCGGCGCCATCGTGAAGACTGGCGATTCCACCCTCCTCGTGGAACGGATCGAAGTGGAAGGTCAGGGCGAGACATTGCCTCGCTGGCCCGTCGGCACCCGACTCGGCACCAACGTGGTCGCGACGCTGCAGCACGCCGTCCAGCGGCTCGCTGTGCTCGAGCGACCGCCGCAGTGGGAGGAGAGCCATGACAGGGCCTGACATCGCCAGCCGCGTGGAAGCCGTGATGGTGACGTCCGACCGGACCATCAAGGACGCGATCGAGCAGCTCGAGCGTGCCGGGACCGGGGCGCTCGTGCTCTGTGATGGGGCGCGCAAGCTTCGGGGACTGATCACCGACGGCGATATCCGCCGGGCCATCCTCCAGGGCATTCCGTTCGAGCGATCGTGCGAGGTCGTGGCCAAGCGCAATCCCGTCGTGGCGCCAACCGACACGAGCGCGTCCGATGCGCTGCGGATCATGGACCACGCGATGGGCTTCGCCGTCAACCAGCTGCCGATCGTGCTTGAGGATGGCACCTTTGCCGGCCTGCTGCTGCGGCGCGACCTCGTGGCCAACGCCCCGCCCGGCCTGTCGGCCGTGATCATGGCGGGAGGATACGGCCGCCGTCTGCTGCCGCTCACCAGTGACACCCCCAAACCCATGCTGCCAGTGGGCGACCGGCCGCTGCTGGAGCGCACCATCAGCCGGCTGCGCGGGGCCGGCATCAGCCGGGTCAACATTACGACGCACTACCTGTCGCAGCGCATTGCCAGCCATTTCGGCGACGGCAGCGCCTTCGGCGTCGAGCTGACGTACACCGAGGAAGCCCAGCCGCTCGGAACCGCCGGTGGCGTTCGCCTCGCCGGCAACCCAGATGAACCGCTGCTGGTCATCAACGGCGACATCCTCACCGACGTCAACTTCGGTCATATGCTCGAGTACCACCGGGAGCAGCGCGCCGACGTCACGGTGGGAGTCCGGCAGTACGACATCCAGGTTCCGTACGGTGTGATGACCTGCGACGGGCCCCACATCCTCGCGCTCGAGGAGAAGCCGACCCACCGCGTCTTCGTCAACGCCGGCATCTACCTGCTGGAGCCGCACGCCCGCCGCCGCATTCCCAGGGACCAGCGGTTCGACATGACCGACCTGATCCAGCAGCTACTGGCCGAAGGCCGCCCGGTGGCCGGGTTTCCCATCATCGAGTACTGGCTCGACGTCGGCAAGCAGACCGACTACGAGCGTGCCCAGCGAGATCTGGAGGATGGCCTTGTCGGCACCGGTTGACGGCGCGGCGACCGTGGTCGCCGTTGCGCCAGATGCTGAGTCCATGGCGCCACCACCAGCGATGGCGGTGCTCGCGGATGGGGATGCACTGGCATTGGAGGCGGCTCGCCAGCGCGCGCTGGGCCGGAGTGTGGTGGTGATCCAGGGACTGGGGTTTGTCGGCGTCGCCGTCGCGGCGGTGGTGGCCGCGGCGAGGACGGCGGACGGCCAGCCGCGGTACTTCGTGATCGGCGTGGACCAGGCCACCAGCGCCGGTTACCGGAAGGTGAGCGAGCTTGCCGCCGGTCGCCCGGTTGTGAACTCCCCTGATGAGCGGCTGCCCCGCCTGCTGCGGGAGGCCGTGTGCGAGATCGGGAACTTGCAGGCGACGGTCGCCGAGACGGCGTATTCCCTGGCTGACATCATCGTGATGGACGTGCAGCTCGACGTGCGGGACCGGACCGTGGCCGACGCCCGGGCGATCGAGCTGGACCTGGGCGCGTTCCGTGCGGCGGTGCGCGCCGTCGGGCGACACATGCGTGCCGACGCGCTTGTCCTGGTCGAGACCACCGTACCGATGGGCGCGTGCGCGCAGATCGTGCAGCCCACCCTCGAGGCCGAGCGCCGTGCTCGCGGCATCACGGTTCCGGTGCAGCTCGCGCACGCCTATGAACGGGTGATGCCGGGCGCTGGCTACGTCGATTCGATCCGCCGCTTCTGGCGGGTGTACTCGGGGGTGGATGAGCCGTCGGCAGCGCGGGCCCGGGACTTTCTCGCGTCCTTCACCGACACCGCGGCGTATCCGCTGACCCAGCTCGCGGATCCCGTGGCGTCAGAAATGGCCAAGCTGCTGGAGAATTCGTATCGCGCGGTGAACATCGCGTTCATCCACGAGTGGACGCTGCTGGCCGAGGAGCTCGGCGTGAATCTGTTCGAAGTAGTGAGTGCCATCCGGAAGCGCCAGGGCACGCACGACAACATGCGGACACCCGGTTTCGGGGTGGGCGGCTACTGCCTCACCAAGGACTCGTTGCTGGCGCAGTGGTCCGCCTCGAGCCTGTTCGGCACGGAAGTGACCTTGCAGCTCACGATGGAGGCGCTGCGCATCAATCACGCCATGCCGCTGCACACACTGGACCTGCTGCGCCGCCTGGCTGGCGGCGAGCTGCGAGGAAGGCGGGTCTTGATAGCCGGTGTCGCCTATCTGCCCGACGTGGGCGATACCCGCAACTCGCCCGCCGAGCTCCTGGCGGATCGGCTACTCGCCGAGGACGTCGATCTCCTGGCGCATGATCCATGCATCGCGCGCTGGCCCGAGCGCGAGCAGGTGCGCCTGACCGCCGACCTGCATTCGGCCCTGGCCTGGGCCGAGGCGGTGGTGTTCGCGGTTCCCCATCGCTCCTATCGGGCATTGACCGCCGAGGAGATGCTGCGCGCCGCGCAGGCTCCCCTGCTGATCGTGGATGCCCAGAACATGCTCTCGGATACCGACGCGGCCACGCTGCACGCCGCGGGCTGCCGGCTCGCCGGTGTTGGCAAGGGTCACTGGCGAAAGCGGGGCTACGAATGCCAGTAAGACGGAATATTCTCGTGACCGGCGGCGCCGGCTTTCTGGGGGCTTATCTGTCCCGGGCGCTCGCCGACGCGCCGGAGAACTCGCTCACGCTGGTGGACAATTTCGTGCGAGGCCGGCGGGACGCCGACCTCGACGCGCTGCTGGCCCGGCCCAACGTGAGGCTGATCGAGGGTGACCTCACGAATCCAGCCCTCTACCAGGAGCTCGGCCAGGGGTACGACGAGGTATATCATCTCGCCGCCATCATCGGCGTGCGACAGGTGCTGGAGCGACCCGATGCCGTGCTGCGTGTCAACGCCCTGTCCACCATCTACCTGCTCGACTGGCTGGTGGCCGGCGGGGGCTCCAAGATCGTCTTCTCGTCAACGAGTGAGGCGTACGGCTGGACCAGTCGCTGGCAACCGCTTCCCGTCCCGACACCGGAAGACGTCCCCCTGGCGCTGACGGAGCTGGACAATGCGCGCAGCTCCTACGCGGGCAGCAAGATCCACGGTGAACTGCTGGTGACCCAGTGCTGCCAGATGGCCGGCAAGGCATTCACCATTGTGCGCTACCACAACGTCTACGGGCCACGGATGGGCTACGACCATGTCATCCCCGAACTTTATACCCGCGCCCGGGGAGGCCAGCGACCACTGATCGTGTACAGCCCCACTCACCAGCGGGCGTTCTGCTATGTCAGCGATGCCGTGGACGCAACCATCGCGGCCATGCGCACCCGGGCAGCGGATGGTCTTACGATCAACATCGGCAATGACACCGAGGAAGTTCAGATTGCCGAGCTCGCTCGGATGCTCCTGCAGACGGCGGGAATCGAGGCCGAGCTCCACTCGGCGGACGCCGCCAACGATCCGATTGTTCGCCGCTGCCCCGACATCACTCGCGCCCGCAACCTGCTCGGATACGTCCCTCGCGTGAGCCTGGCGGAGGGACTGGAGCGCACACTCGCGTGGTACGGTCGCCATCAGGCGCCGGCCGCCACCAAGGTCAGTCAGGTGCTGCCGCCTTCAGTCACGGCGCCATTGGCCGGCGCCGGGAGCGGACGATGACGACCGGGGCCGTGCGTCCTTCGGCCGGTTGGCCGGCCACCCCGGCACCCGAGCCTGGCCCTGGCGCCGCCATACCGCTTTGCGAGCCGTGCATTGCCGGCAACGAATGGGCCTTCGTGAAGGAGTGCCTCGACACGAATTGGGTTTCGTCGGTCGGGGCCTACGTGGACCGCTTCGAGCAGATGCTCGCGGAGGCATCCGGGACCCGCTGGGCGGTGGCCGCTGTCAACGGCACCGCGGCGCTACATCTCGCATGCATCGTGGCCGGCATTCGTCCGGACGATGAGGTCCTGGTGTCCACGCTGACATTCATCGCGCCTGCCAACGCCATTCGTTACGCGGGCGCCTGGCCGGTCTTTGTCGACGCCGAGCCCGACTACTGGCAGCTGGACGTGCAGAAGGCGCGCCGCTTCCTGGAAGAAGCGTGCGCATGGGATGGCAGGGTGGTGCGCAACCGGACCACCGGACGGACGGTGCGGGCCATCCTGCCGGTGCATGTGCTGGGTCATCCGGTTGACATGGACCCGCTGCTGGCGCTGGCCCGCGAGTTCGGACTCGCAGTCATCGAGGACGCGACCGAGAGCCTGGGCGCCACCTATCGCGGCCGTCCCGTGGGCCAGCTTGGCGACGTCGGCTGCTTCAGCTTCAATGGCAACAAGCTGATCACGGCCGGCGGCGGCGGCATGCTGGTCACCGACGACGAAGCCCTCGCGCGGCGCGCACGCTATCTCTCTACGCAGGCCAAGGATGACGCGCTCGAATATGTCCATGGCACCATTGGCTACAACTACCGGCTCACCAATCTGCAGGCGGCGCTGGGCGTGGCGCAGATGGAGCGGCTGGACGAGTACGTGGCTGCCAAGCGTCGCATCGCCGCCCGTTATTCCGCCGCGTTCCGGGAGCTGCCGGGCATCACGCCCATGCAAGAGGCCCCGTGGGCCAGGAGCGCGTATTGGATGTACACGGTGCTGGTTGACGAACAGCAGTTCGGCATGGGATCCCGGGCCCTCCTGCGACAGCTGGCGGCTCGAGGCATCCAGGCGCGGCCGCTCTGGGAGCCCCTCCACCGCTCGGCCGCCCATGCTGGCGCTCCCAGCACTGATTGCGCCGTGGCGGAGCACCTCAACCGTGTGGCACTGAGCCTCCCCTGTTCCGTCGGACTCACCGCCGAGGATCAGGAGCGCGTCGTGGCAGCAGTCGCTGCCTGCGCTCGTGAAGGACGACCATGACATCGCGCCTCGCATTTCCGGAAACTCTGTTCAGGGGCCTGGACGGGCGCGAGGCCTCGCCGTTCGGACGGCTGGCCACGGCCGCCTGCGCCATGACCATCATCACGGGAATCGGGGTAGCCTGGGCGCCGGCAATCCCGTCCGCGATTCGTTCGCCGGTGCTCGTACTGCTGCTGGCGGGCTGGACCTTCTCGACACTCGCCGCAAGTGTGGCGGGTGCGCGGCTGGCCTGGCGCCGATCGTTGTCGCCCACCGACCTCCTGATGACCGTTGTCGCTGGCGTCGGGGCTCTGATCATCGTGCTCAATGCGGTGCAGCTCGAGCTCATCCGGGTGCTGGGTCGGCGGCCGGCGTTCATGTGGCATGAATGGCCGCTCAGTCATGCGTGGGCGATCGCCCGATCAGGAGATGTGGCGCACGCACTGGACTACGCGGGCGCCGGGCTCGATTACCAGGTCGGGCCAGCCTGGCTGGCTGGCGCATTCCAGCACCTCTTCGGCACGGGCGTCGAGCATGTCCTGTTCGGGGTCTTCCCGCTCGTCTGCGCCCTGGCGATTCTCGTCACCGGCATGGTGCTGCTTCGCCTGACGGGGGTCTCCTACCGGACAGCGGCCGTTGCGGTCGTGCTCACCATCACCCTTCCGCTGATCCTCGAGACACCGGGCGGCCTGCTCGCACTGCGTTTCGACCGATTGACCCAGTATTCGTCGTGGCACTACCTCGGCGCGCACATGATGGTGAATTCCTACCTCGCGCTCGCCGTCGGGCTGGCCAGTCTCGCGGTGCTGTGCAATCGGGAGGTTCGGCTACCGATGCTCCTGGCCGCGAGTGCGGGACTGGCCGCGCTCGCCCAGATCAAGCCGCAGTACTTCATCGGGATCGGCCTGGTGGCGGGGGTTCTTGGAGTGGGCCGCGCCGTCGGTGCAGCCGGACCGCGCGACCTGCGCCCGCTGGTGGCCGCCATCCTGGCCCTCGTCCTGGCCCTGGTGGCCCGCGTTCTCCTGCCCGGCGATCTCATGATGGTGGGAGCGCCGCAGTTGATTCCGGGGCCGGAGCGCTTCCGGATAGCGGAGCTGTATCGGGTTTCCACCGGCGTCATGGTGGCCGCAGTCATTGCGTGGCTGCTGCAGCGACGATACCGGACGCCTCACAGCACCGGGCCAGCCTCCACACTCGAGTTCCTGGTCGGAGCCGCCGCA
Source organism: uncultured Gemmatimonadales bacterium (assembly GCA_966249295.1). GTDB lineage: Bacteria > Gemmatimonadota > Gemmatimonadetes > Gemmatimonadales > GWC2-71-9 > CAMLHP01. The sequence goes on along the minus strand of CBINCZ010000007.1, from coordinate 9,263 downwards.
GCCCTGTTCCTGCTCGCCGGAGGGTTTCACTTCATCCGGTTTCCCTTCCTGCCCGAAGGTTTTTCGCGCTGGCAAGCCATGGGACTGCCGGACTCGCGGGAAACCCGCTGGGCTGTCGAGCAACTCGGGGAGCAGATACCGCAGGCCACGCGCTTCTTTGCGCTGCTTTTCGGCATGGGCGTCCTCGTGGCCCATGTCCGGCGCCTGGCGCGACCCTGGGTCCTGGCGTTGAGCGGAGTTGCCCTGGCCATCGTGCTGTCGCCCGTTCCGCTGTTCCTGCCCAGTGTCGTCCAGGGCACCGGCGTCACCGAAGACGGCGACCTGCTGAGCGCCTTGAAGAGTGTGCCGGTTCACCAGACACTGCTCATCGCGAGCGACCTCGCGGATCCGGCGCAGGACTACGATGGAGCGCTTCGGGCGTCGCAGCTGACCGCCTACGATGGCCACGCGTTCTGGGTCGCCAACCTGCAGTACGTCCACTACCAGCGCGACGATGCCGTTGCGCGACTCTCGGACCTGCAGCGATTCATGGGCAATCCATGGACGCCCTGGCACGACGCATGGCTGGCGCGCCACGGGATCACGCACGTGCTGGTGAATACCCGATGTATGCCGGCGTGGGTCGCGGCGCCGGGTCCCTCACTGCAGGTCGAACGGCAACTGCCCCGCTGGACGGTGTACCGGGTGCAGCCCGTGGTGGCGCTGGCGGAGCCGGGCACCGCGCCGCCTCCCCGCAGGCTGCGGCCAGCCTATGGCAAGTCGGACTGCCTCTTCGGCGGCAGCGTGCAGCCCGCAGTTGCAACCGGGCAGGGCCCATGACGGCGTCGAGGCACCGTGGCGGTGCTGCGCACATTGTCGTGACTGCGCCTGATATGCGTGCGGTTTGATGGAGCCATCCTTGGAGGAGCCTATGTCAGTAAGTGCGCAGGAACCAGAAGCGGCCCGACGGTCATCCATCCGGACCGGACTGTCGGCGCTGCGAGGCCGTGTGGCCCGATCGCTCATCGACGCCCGTTATGCGCTCCACTCCAGCCTGATCTCGAATCGGGGCAGCCGGCGCGCGTTCGAGCAGCACCGACCTGCGCTCACCGACCCGCAGCGTGCTGCGGTGGCTGCGCTGGTGAAGGATGGCATTGCGTTCATGAAGGTGGAGGACTTCCCCGCGCTCCAGCCCGTGTGGGAGCAGCTTCAGACCGAGGTTGGTGCCTTTGTCGAGAGCCCGCGCGTCACGGACGCCGTGCGTGCCTTTCCCGAACTTCTGGCACGGGGCGGCGTGGCCTCCGACGCGTACATCGTCAAGATGTACCCGGGGCGACCGACCTTTTCCCTCAACGATCCACTGCTTGCCTTCGGGCTGCACGACGCCATCCTTGGCATCGTCAACTCCTACCTGCGGCTGTGGTCGAAGCTCATCTACACGGACGTCTGGCACACGATCAAGTCCGGCGTCAACCAGCGGATCGGATCACAGGAGTGGCATCGCGATCCGGAAGATCGGCGGATGGTGAAGGGCTACCTCTACTTCGGCGACGTGGACGACGGTGCCGGGCCGATGGAGTACGTCGCCGGCAGCAAGCCCGGCGGCCGATACGGCAACGTGCGCCCGTGGCACGCACTCGGCGGCCATGGCGCTCGCTACCTCAGCGATGAGGAGGTGCGCCAGCGCGTGGCTCCCCAGGACCGGATCGTGTGCCGGGGAACGCGCGGCACCCTGATTCTTTGCGACACCGACGGCCTGCATCGCGGAGGGCTGGCCACCACATCGCCGCGCATCGCGGCCACCTGGACCTATGTGACGCCGGCAGCGTTGGCCATGACCGCGTCGCGGCGGTTCGACGTGGCGCAACCGGTCCCCGAGCTGGCAGCGGCCGCCGCCTATGCCTTGAGTACAGAGGCCTGAGCACCATGCCTGTCGCCGACGCGCAGAATCGACCTGCCGCCGCGCCCAGCCGTGAGTCCGCGATCCTGGGCGCGCTCCACTCAGCCGGTGTGCGCGTCGGGGACACCATCATGGTGCATGTCAACCTCGCGTCGCTGGGCTGGGAGGACGATGAGGCGACGCACAAGGTGCTCTTTCGGGCGCTTCAGGCAGCCACTGGCCCGGATGGCACCATCGTGGTTCCGACCTACACTTTCTCATTCTGCCGACAGGAACTCTACGAGCCGGCCTCCACCCCGACCACGGGGGGCATGTGGAGCCCCTCGGCCGGCTTCCTGGAGTTTTTCCGGCAACAGCCCGGGGTGGCACGTTCAGGCGATCCGATCCACTCAGTGGCGGCGCTGGGCCCTGGTGCCGGCTCCCTCGTCGCCGACGTAGCACCCACCTGCTTCGGGGACGGGAGTGTCTTCCAGCGCCTGGTGGCCGCCGACGCGCTGATCGTAATGGTAGGCCTCGGACTCGACGAGGCGACCATTCGGCATCACGCAGAGGAATTGGCCGGCGCACCATTCCGCTATCGCAAGCTGTTCACCGGGCAGATTCGGCAGCATGGAAAAGACCAGAAGCGCGGCTGGGTGTACAACGTCCGCATTCTCGCGGATGCCGGATATCCCGATGGTACCCGCCTCGAAGCGGCCGCGTTACGCGCCGGTATCGCGCGGCGGGTGCCAATCGGGCTGGGAGCCCTTGTCGCGGCGCGCAGCCTGCCCCTGCACGAACTGACCCTGCGCATGCTGGCCGAGGATCCCTGGAGCACGGCGCAGGGCCCGGCCGGCGATCCGGTAGCGCTGGAGCAGGCACGCGTCGGTAGCCGGGTCCCGGGGGTGCACCTGCCCGAGAACGCCTCGATGCGCCAGATGATCGACGCACTATGGTCGCTGCCCAGGGACATCGTGTCGGATGGCTACGATGCGGCGCTGTCGGCGCTGGCAGGCCAGCTGCCGATGAGAATCCACGAATTCAGGTCCGGCCTCCAATGCTGGAGCTGGGTCGTTCCCGAGAAGTGGACTTGCCACGAGGCGTATCTGGAGACGCTGGACGGGCGTCGCCTGTTGTCGCATCGCGATCACCCTCTCCACGTGATGTCCTATTCCCTGCCCTTCTCCGGAGAAGTGTCGCGCGAGGAACTGCTGAGGCACCTGCACGTGCATCCCCGGCTGCCCGATGCGATCCCGTTCATGTTCAAGTATTACGAGAAGGACTGGGGACTGTGCTGTGCGCGCACCCTACGTGACACGCTGACCGATGACCGGTATCGTGTCGAGATCCGCACGACGTTCAGCCTGGGGACCCTGAAGGTCGGCGAGGTCGTCGTGCCGGGCAGGACAGCAGAGACGATCGTGCTCTGTGCCCATCTCTGTCATCCGGCCATGGTCAACGACGACTTGACCGGTGTGGTCGTGGGGGTCGACGTGATGCGGGCCCTGGCGGCGGGCCCGACTCCGCGGTACACGTATCGGCTGCTCATCCTGCCCGAAACCATCGGATCGGTGGCGTTCCTCAGCCAGAATCCGGCACTGCTGACCTTCGTGCGCGGCGGCCTGTTCCTCGAGATGCTCGGGCGCGACACGCCGCACGCGCTGCAACTGTCGTTCAAGGGCGACGCCGAGGTTGATTACTGCTTCGCACGGGCGTTACGCGCGCATGATCCGGACGGCTGGACCGCGCCGTTCCGCTCCCTCGCCGGCAACGACGAGCGGCAGTTCAATGCCCCGGGCATTCGCGTGCCCATGCTGTCGCTCACCCGTCAGCTGCCACCGACCCACCCCGACTTTCCGTACCCGGAGTATCACTCGAGCGCCGACACGCCGGAGCTGGTTCCCGACGGCGCGCTGGAGGCCTCCCGGGACCTCGTGCTGGCGATGATTACCGAGCTGGAACAGAACGTGACGCTGGGACTGACGGTGCCGGGAGAGCTGTGCTGCTCCCGCTTTGGCATTCACGTGGATTACATGGAAGACCCGGCCGGCCACAAGGCCCTCTTCGACGTGCTCTTCCTGCTGGACGGCGGCCGCTCGGCCGCGGATATCGCGGACATCTGCCGGGTACCGCGGCCTGCCGTCGATCGCATCGTCGCGCAATTGCGGGCCCGTGGACTCCTGGTGGAGCACCGATGCGAATCCTGATCGACCCGGGTACATCCACGTGCACCAACATGGGTGACGTGGCGATGCTGCAGGTCGCTGTGACACGACTTCGCCGCTTGTGGCCCGAGGCGACGCTTCGCGTCCTTACCAAGGATGCCCTGCAGCTTGCCAGGCATTGTCCGGACGTCGTCGCCGCGCCGGAAGCAGGCCGCCGCGCCTGGTGCGATGGGCTTCAGCTTCCGGCGGCCGTGCGCGCCCGGCTCCCGGTCGCGGTGCGGCGCCTCTCGCTCCAGTTGCAGGGTGGAGTCCGGCACGGGCTTCCGGCGGTGTATGGGGCGGTGCTGCGCTCCCCCGCCGCCTTCCGCTCCAGCCGGCGACTGGCGCTCGACACATTCCTGCGCATGGTGCGCGCCACCGACCTGCATGTGGTGTGCGGCCAGGCCACGCTTGCCGACGACGATCGAGCGCACGCGCTTCGCATGCTGGATACGGCGGAGCTGGCTCTGCGGCATGGGGCTCCGGTCATCTTGCTCGGACAGGCGGTCGGTCCACTCTCGGACCACGGCCTGATGCGGCGGGCTCGCTGCATCCTGCCCCGGGCCCGGCTGATCGCCGTCCGCGAAGCCGCTATCGCCCCGGCACTGCTCGCCTCGCTTGGTGTCGATCCCGACCGAATCGTGTTCACGGGAGACGACGCGGTCGAACTCGCATGGAATGCGCGCAGGAGCACCCTGGGCCAGGGTCTTGGTGTCCACCTGCGTCTCGCGCCCCTCGCCCTGAACGACACTTCCATGGTTCAGAGGCTCGGGAACCTCATCCGGGCTTCGGCCCAGGAGCTGGATGCGCAGCTGGTGCCGTTGCCGATCTCCCACCATGGGCGGGCAGGAGCGAACGATCCTGCAGTCCTGCAGGGGGTCGTGCGGGGCCTGAGCGAGCAGGAAGATGGCGGTGCCGCCACCGACACCCCGCTCAAGGTCATCGCCGCGGCCGGCAAGTGCCGTGTGGTCGTGACTGGCGCCTACCACGCTGCCGTCTTTGCACTATCTCAAGGCATTCCAGCGGTCTGCATCGGCCGGTCTTCCTATTACCTGACCAAGTTCCGGGGTCTTGCCCAGTTGTTTGGTCCGGGATGTGTCGTTGTGGACCTTCGAGCACCAGACCATGAGGCGGCCCTGACGGCGGCTATCCGCGTGCGCTGGCTTCGTGCCGAGGACACCCGGGAGCCGCTTCTGGCTGCCGCCGTCAGGCAAGTGGGGCTCGGCCACGCTGCCTACGATCGCCTGGGCGGGATCATCAGGGAATCGCGCGGCGGCAGGAGCACTGCCGCATCAGACCGGCGCATCGAACGGCATGCGAGCTCGGCTCCGGAGGCACCGCGATGAATGTCACTCCGGGACGGTCGCCGCAGACCGTCGCATTCATCCCGGCCCGTGGCGGCTCCAAGCGACTGCCCGGCAAGAACGTTCGTCCGCTTGACGGCCGGCCACTGCTGATCCACGCCATCGAGCTGGCGCACGCCGTGGACGGCATCGACCGGTGCATCGTATCCACCGACGACGGTGACATCGCCACAATCGCGCGGTCGGCCGGCGCAGAAGTCGTCGCCCGCCCCGCTGAGCTGTCCGGAGATGACGCGACCACTGCCAGCGCTGCGTGCCACCTGCTGGAGACGATGATAAACGCGGGTGACGCTCCTTCGATCCTGGTGACGCTGCAGCCCAATTGCCCGCTGCGCTCCCCTGACCTGGTAGCCCAGGCACTGGCGTTGTTCCGGGTTCACCGGCCCGATACCGTGGTCTCGATTTCGCCCGTTCCCGCCAAGCAGGGCGTCCTGCGCGACGGCGTTTTCGTTCCGGCCTACCGCCCCGGTACGCGCTCGCAGGAGCTCGAGCCGGTCTACGCAGAGAACGGACTGGTGTACGTATCCGATGCGGAAACTGTCCTCGCGATGGGTGATCTCTTCACGCCGCGGCTTCGTGGCCTTGTCTGTGAAGGAGTCCTGGCGCATGGCGACATCGATACAGAACGCGATTTCGTGGTGACCGAGCGGCTCTATCACGCGCTTGGCAACTGGGCATGGGTGCCGGTGGGTCCGGAATGGGAGCGCCGATGACCGGATTCTCGCTGGGCGGCCGCCCGATCGGCCCCGGCCACGCACCCCTGGTGATCGCCGAGATCGGCATCAACCATGAAGGGGACGTGACCAAGGCGTTCCGCATGATAGACGACGCGGCCGCGGCCGGGTGCGAATGCGTCAAGTTCCAGTCGCATGTCATCGACGACGAGATGATCCCGAACGACGTCGTGCCCGGCAACGCGTCCGAGAGCATCTGGGACATCATGTCGCGGTGCGCCCTGACGGAAGCCGAGGAGCTGGCGGTCAAGCGCCACGCCGAGGAGCGCGGCCTGCTGTTCCTGTCCACGCCCTTCTCGCGTGCGGCAGCCGACCGCCTGCATGCGATGGATCTGGCTGCCTACAAGATCGGCTCGGGCGAATGCAACAACTATCCCCTCATCGAGCACATCGCGGCATTCGGCCGGCCGGTGCTCCTGAGCACGGGCATGAACGACATCGCCAGTATCGCGCCCGCCGTGGCGATCCTGAGACGGCACCAGGTGCCGTTCGCCCTGCTGCATTGCACGTCGCTGTACCCCACGCCGTACTCCAGCGTCCGCCTGGGCGCGCTCGCGGAGCTGGCCGAAGCCTTCCCCGACGCGGTGCTCGGATTGAGCGACCACTCGCTCGGCATCTACACCTGCCTCGGCGCCGTGGCACTGGGCGCGTGCATTCTCGAGAAGCACTTCACCTCCGACACGTCCTGGCCCGGTCCCGACGTGCCAATCTCCCTCGACCCGGCGGAGCTTCGAGAGCTCATCCGCGGCGCTCGTGCCGTTCACGACGCCATGGGCGGCCACAAGACCATCCTGGCTGAGGAGGCACCGACAATCGCGTTTGCCTACGCCTCCGTGGTCGCCACGAGAGACATCAGGCCGGGGGACCGGCTCACCCGCGAGAATATCTGGGTCAAGCGGCCCGGGACCGGGGAGTTTCTGGCCCGCGACTTCGACGGCCTCCTCGGTCAGCGCGCGCGCCGGTCGATCGCCCGCGACACGGCGCTCCGCCGACAGGACGTGGAGACCATCGACAGCGAGGTCGCGGCACCGTGAGTGACGGCGTGCATGCCCGCAAGGTGCTGTTCCTGACCGGGACCCGGGCGGATTTCGGCAAGCTGAAACCGCTGATCCTCGCCGTGCAGCACACACCGGGCTTCGAATCGCGGATCTTCGCGACCGGCCTGCACATGCTTGAGCGCTACGGGTCGACGATCTACGAGATCGAGAAGGCGGGCTGTCATCCGGTCTATCCCTTCATCAACCAGGATGGATCGGTGTCCAGCCAGATGGATCTCGTACTGGCCAATACCGTCACCGGCCTGGGCCACTATGTGCGGGAATTCAGGCCTGACCTGATGATTGTGCACGGGGACCGGGTGGAAGCGCTGGCGGGCGCGATCGTCGGTGCGCTCAACAACATTGTTGTCGGGCACGTGGAGGGCGGCGAGGTCTCGGGCACCATTGATGAAGTGCTGCGTCACGCCGTGACCAAGCTCTCCCAAGTGCACTTCGTCGCCAATGACGAAGCGCGCGCGCGGCTGATTCAGATGGGCGAGCAGGCCGGCAGCATCTTCGTCATCGGATCGCCCGACATTGACGTCATGCTGAGCGACACCCTCCCCACGCTCTCACAGGTGCAGGCCAAGTACGATATCCCCTTTGAGCGCTACGTCATCCTGATGTACCACCCGGTGACGACCGAGCTGTCGACGCTGCGTGCACGAACGCGCGAAGTGCTCGCGGGGCTGCAGGCGCCCGGCCGCAATGTCGTGGCGCTCTTCCCGAACAACGATTCCGGCTCGGAGCAGATCCTCGCGGAGCTCGAGCCATGGAGCCGGCAGGCCCATGTGCGCCTCCTGCCGTCCATGCGGTTCGAGTACTTCCTCACGCTCCTCCGTCACGCCGAGGCGATCGTCGGCAATTCCAGCGCGGGCATTCGGGAAGCGCCGGTCTACGGCGTGCCGACCGTGAATGTCGGGTCGCGCCAGCAGAATCGGTTTTGCGGGCCGTCGATCGTGAACGTGCCGGAGGACGCCCGCGCGATCGCCCACGCACTGGATCATCTCATCGCTCCCTCGGAACCGTCCTTTCACTTCGGGAGCGGCAAGAGCGCAAGTCTCTTTCTCCAGGCGCTCGCCGGCGATCAGCTCTGGCGCACGTCGCCCCAGAAGCAGTTCTGCGATCTGCCCGGCGCATGGCTGGCGCTCCAGCCTGTGCCAGCGGGGACACCGGAATGACCGCGCCGACGCGACGGGACGACAGCAGCAGGCGCCGCAAGGGTCGGACCCGGATGGAGGAGTCCGCGCTGCAGCAGCCGCAGGTGGCACTGATCGTGGATCATCCGTCGCGCGACCTCGGTGGGCTGGTGCTGACTGCAATGGAGTTGTGCCGCCGTGGCGTCACCTGCCATCTCGTGCCGCTGAACCTGATGCATGACCAGCTCTGGACGCTGGCGCCTGACCTGGTCGTGCTCAACTATGCCCGGCCTTCCCACGCCGGGATCACGCGCCAGCTGCTCGCCGCCGGCATCAGGGTGGGGGTGCTCGACACCGAAGGGGCGGCATGGGAGAACTGGGAAGCCTACCGCGAGCTGCTCTGGACCGATCAGGCCCTCTGGCATGGGCTCTCCTTCGCCTGCATGTGGGGAACGACGCTGGCAGGCCAGATGGTGAGCAGCGGGCTGCTGCTCGAGTCGCAGGTCGCCGTCACGGGATGCCCGCGCTTCGATTTCTACCACCCGCGCTGGCGCAAGGCGTTCGGTGGCAGTTCCCGGCCCAGTCGGCCCGTACTGCTCATCAACACCAACTTCTCGTTCGGGAATCCGCGTTTTGCGTCCGCGAGCCGCAACTGGGAACAGATGCAGCGGGAAATGGGGATCGACGCGGAGCGGCTCCGAGCCTGCCTGCAGGCAGAAACCGCCGCACTGCAGGGAATGATCGAGCTGGCCCGGAACCTGGCGCGTGACTTCCCGGGGTGCGATGTAGTGCTGCGGCCGCATCCCTTCGAAGATCCCTCGCCCTACCTCGCCGGGCTGGGCGGCACACCGGGGATCACGGTTGATGGCAGTGGGCCGATCCAGTCCCGCCTCTTTGGCGCACGGGCGGTTATCCAGCGCAGCTGCT
>CBINCZ010000006.1:0-18512 GCA_966249295.1 uncultured Gemmatimonadales bacterium | reverse complement strand
CCCCTTATATTTCCCACTATGGCAACAATCACTCGACGCGAGACGCCTACCGTGGTGGTCGGTGGCGTGCGCATCGGCTCGTGCCACCCGGTGGTGGTGCAGTCCATGACCAACACGGACACGGCCGACGTGGGCACGACGGTGGCCCAGGTGGTGGCGCTGGCTCGCGCCGGCAGTGAACTGGTGCGCGTCACGGTCAACAACGACGAGGCCGCAGCTGCGGTCCCCGCCATCGTGGCCGGACTCACCGAGCAGGGTGTCACCGTGCCGATCGTCGGTGATTTCCACTACAATGGCCACCTGCTGCTCACCCGGTATCCCGATTGCGCTCGCGCGCTCGCCAAGTATCGAATCAATCCCGGCAACGTGGGTGGCAAGCGACAGGACGAGCACTTCCGCGCCATCCTGGAAGTCGCGCTGCGATTCGGCAAGCCGGTTCGCATCGGGGTCAACTGGGGCTCGCTCGACCAGAACCTCCTCACCGAGCTGATGGATGCCAACGCGCGGAGCGCCAGTCCTCGCGACGCGCGCGACGTGACCATGGACGCGATGGTGCAGAGCGCCCTCCAGAGCGCCGCGTTCGCCGAGCGGGTCGGGATGCCGCACGACCGGATCATCCTGAGCGCCAAGGTCAGCGGTGTGCAGGATCTCGTCGACGTGTACCGGATGCTCGCCGCACGCTGCGACTATCCCCTCCATCTCGGCCTCACCGAGGCGGGCCTTGGCATGAAGGGCACCGTCGCCAGTACCGCCGGGCTCTCGATCCTCCTGCAGGAGGGGATCGGCGACACCATCCGGGTGTCGCTCACGCCGGCGCCGGGCGGGGATCGTACGGAGGAAGTGCAGGTGGCCCAGCAGGTGCTGCAGAGTCTCGGGCTCCGGAGCTTCATGCCCCAGGTCACCAGTTGCCCCGGCTGCGGTCGCACCACCAGCACCTTCTTCCAGCAGATGGCGATGGACATCCAGTCCTACCTCAAGGAGAAGATGCCGGTCTGGCGAGCCGAGCGTCCCGGGGTCGAGGAACTCAAAGTGGCCGTCATGGGTTGCGTGGTGAATGGGCCGGGCGAGTCCAAGCACGCCAATATCGGCATCTCGCTTCCCGGAACGTTCGAGGAGCCCAAGGCACCTGTGTTCGTGGACGGGCGCCTGACCGTCACTCTGCGGGGTGACAACATCGTGCCGGAGTTCCTGGCGATCCTCGAGGACTACGTGGCAAGACGATATCAACGGACCGAGGCGGGTGCCTCGATGGTGGGCGCGGCATCGAAATGAGGCGGATTTCCTCGCTCCTGCTCGCCTTGTTCGCCCTGCTCGCCTTGCCCACCCTGGGGCATGCCCAGGACGACGCTGGCATTTCGGTTGGCGACACGCTGGCGCCCCTGGTGATCCACGACCTCGATGGCAAGGACGTCGACCTCTCCAGCGTCATCGGCCGAAAGCCGGTGCTGATCGAGTTCTGGGCCTCGTGGTGTACGTCCTGCGCCGCCATGCTGCCGCACCTCAAGGCGGCGCACCGCGAATTCGGCGACGATGTCACGTTCGTCGGCATCAACGTGACGGTGGGCGACACGCGGGAGAAGGCGCGGCAATACGTGGAACGCGAGGCGCCGCCCTTCATGGTGCTGTACGACGACGCGGGGACTGCCGCCGGGGCGTGGGATCCGCCGGCCACATCATTGATCGTTATTGCCGACCGGGCTGGGCAGGTGGTCTACACGGGCGTGGGTGGGACCCAGAACCTGACGCCGGCGCTCAAGGCGGCGAGCGGCCGCTGAACTCCAGTCACACGAGGGGAACATGACACGGACTTGGACCAGCCTGCTGGCGGGCGTCGCGCTCGCCGTGACCATACCTGCACTTGCCTCGGCACAGGCCGCTTCACAAGCCAAGGGGCCCCCGACGGCCGTGGTCGTGGGCGGTCCCGAGGTTGGCCAGACGGCGCCGGACTTCCGGCTGCCCTGGGCTACCAAGGATTCCATCGGCGGTGTGGACAGCGATTTCATGCTCCGGAACCACAAGGGCAAGACCGTCGTGCTGGCATTCTATCCCAAGGATTTCACCAGCGGCTGCACTGCGGAAATGCAGCAGTTCACCGACCGGTACGCCGAGATGTTCGGCGACGACGTCGTGCTGGTCGGGATCAGCGTCGATTCGGTGGAGTCGCATCAACGGTTCGCCCAGAGCATCGGGATGCCGTTTGCCCTGCTCAGTGATCCGCACCAGGTGGTGGCGCGGCGGTACGGCAGCGCCGGCAACAGCGGCTACAATCGCCGGACGGTCTACGTGATCAATCCGGATGGGCGGGTGACCTACCGCAACATGCAGTTCGGCGCGCTGGATCCGAAGGCCTACGACGCGCTGAAGAAGGCAGTGGCGGAGGCCCGCCAAGGGTGACCCTCCGGGGCCGCCCGCCCGAGAGCTGGTGGCAGGGCAGGGCCGCAGTGCTGAGCATCGCACTGCTGGTCCTGCCCTCCCTTTTGGCTGCCCAGACCACCTTCTGGAACCTGTTCGGCCTCCAGACGGGCTTCTGCGTGGAGTTTCTCATCGCCCCCGACCTGATGCCCCGGACGCCCTTCCGAGGGCTCAGGGCGGCCACTGCGGCCGCTGTGGGGCAGCTCAACCCGGTGGTCAGCCGCACAGTGGCCGGTGCCGACTCGCTCGGTGCCTGGTATCCCTCCTCCCTCTGCGTCCTCCAGGCCGACTCCAGCCAGACCGGCGACAACATCCAGAAGCGTGGCGATCGCCCCGTGACGGTCGTGACCTGGCAGGTCGCGGCGCCTGACAGCTCCCCCGCGCCGGTCGTGATCTTCGCCTCGGAGGGCCGGCTCCGGGGCGCTGCGGACCTCTCGTCCAGCGCCGAGGTGCCGGCGGTCGAGGGCAGCCTGGACGTGGATGATGTCACCGGGGAACGGCTGGTTATTGCCCAGATCGACCGCACTCGCCTGGCCTGGAACGGGGAGGTACTGGCTGACACCGCGGCAGTCGGGGACGTGTCCTCGGCCTGGCGACTGGTGGGAATCGCGCCCTACTGGCGGGTGGACTACCACGCCCTGCCGTCCGCCCGGCGGCGCCTGGTCGGAAGCCTCAGGGTGTCCGGCGAAGGGCTCCTGGCGGAGATCCTCTTACGCTCACCGGTGCGCTGGATTCCAGAATACTGGGTGGGCGGCTCTGCGCACTTCACCTTCACACGGGGTCTATGAACACTGCCATGTGGATGGCCAATCCGGACGGCCGGAGGGTGTGGAAAGCGTGGAAAAGCGGCTGTGGTGGCGCCACTTGGCGACACTGGCGACAGTGTCAAAAGCCAAGATCTTAATAGAGCATCACCGTTTCAAGTATTTGTCTCCGCAATACTTCGCAGTAAGCACTTCAACTACTTTATGAAGTCTAGCTGACCCGCCTGCGTTCACCCGCTGGAGGCGTGTCACGCTCGGCTGGCGGTTTTCCACATCTCGTCCTGCCCGCCGGATTCGCGCACATTTTGTGAGTAATCGGGTGTGGAAAACGAAGGAGCGTGGGGCGCACAAACCGAATGCCCCACGCCCACGCCCTCACGCCTCAAGCCCCAAGCCTCAGGCCCTATCCAACGGCATTCTCCCTGCGTTCGTCTGCGGTCCGAGTCGCTGGCATGATCGGCGCTCGGTCGCCGAGGCCGAGGGGCCGGGAGGCAAGCCGCACCAGCGATGGCAGGAAGCCATCGAGCGGCGCCGGCACGAACACCGGGCCGGTGTCTGCGATGACGCAACCGGTGACACAGGTGGCCGCGAGCCGCCGGACCTCCTCCAGGCTGGAGGAGTCGAAGCTGCCGGTGCTGTAGTGCCGGTTCAGGAACTTGATCGTGCTTCGCAGCTCGTTGGCGAGCCCGCGCTCCACAGCCCGGAACCCATCAGTCACGAAGTCGACCATGGCCGGGGTTGGCTTGCCCCGTCCGCGGCCGATACCGGCATAGGCGAGGCGGCGGCCCGTAAACTGGCCGGCATGGAACAGGTTGCAGCCGTCGTAGACCCCGACGGCCTCGGGGGCCTGGGCCAGGAGGGCCTCGATGCCGGTCAGGTACTCCTGGTGTGCCGTGCAGAAGACCAGGATTTCGGCATCTGCGACCGCATCACCCAGCTCCCGGGTAAAGCGGTTGGCCAGCCCGCTCCGCACCAGGTTCTGGTCGGTGGCGTAGACGTACGGATCGTGGAGGCTCACCAGCGTACCCTGCGCCTGCAGCAGCTGCCCCAGCACCAGTGTCGGCGAATTCCGGGTGTCCTCGGAGTTGAAGCGATAAGCCGCGCCCAGCAGGGCGACCCGCCGGCCGCGCAGGGGACCGAAATTCCGCTCCAGTTGCTCCAGCACCGTGGCCGGCGACGCATCGTTGATCCGCCGGGACTGGAGGATCAGGCTCATTCGGGGATCATGCCCGTGCTGGCGGCGGCGCCACCAGAGCAGGACACCATCCTTGGGCAGGCAGTGACCGCCCACCCCGACGGTAGGGACCAGCAGCGCGCCGGACGGCACGGCGTTCGGGTCGGCCGACGCGCCGTCGCACTGCTCCAGGCGGGCGTTCACCTGGTTCCGCAGGGCATAGAAGTCGATGCCGTTGCTGTCGCACCAGCGGCAGATTTCGGCCGTATAGGCGATGCGCACGTCGCGATAGGCGTTTTCGAGCGTCTTCACGATCTCGGCGGAGAGGCTCGACGTGGGGTGCACCGTGCCGCCCGTGACGACATGACGGTAGAGCCGGGCCACCAGCTCGGGTGTCCGGGGATCCAGGCCGGCGACGAGCTTGTCGGAGGTGGACACACGCTCCACCAGGCGCCCGGGCATGACCCGGTTGGGGCTATTGCCGAGCAGCACGTCACGGCCGTCCTCGAGATCGTGCTCGAGGAACAGCTTCCGGACCACCGTCGTCATGGACGAGGGGGCGAGCGTCGACTCGATCACGACAAGCGGCAGGTTGCCGGCCGGGCGCCGTGCCAGCGCTGACGCCACCGAGTGCAGCGCGTCGAAGAGCGGGCCGTAGTCCGGGTCGGCGCCTCGCTTGTCGGTCTGCACGCAGACCAGCACCACGTCGGCGTCCGCCACGTCCATTGGATCGTGGCTGGCCGAAAGCAGGCCGTCCCGCACCGACTCGGCCACCAGACGGTCGAGCTCGGGCTCAATGCCGCCGATGGGGGAGCGGCCTTCGTTGATGGCCGCCACCTTCCACCCGCTGGTGGCGGATGCCCGCTGGATCACCAGGACCCGAGCCGGCTCCTCACTCCCGATGCGGATCCGGGCATGTGCCAGCATCGCTGCCATCGGTGTGCCCACGATGCCGGGACCAACGACCGCGATCTTGCGCACGCTCCACTGTGCGCTGCCATCCGGTGAAAAGCTCAACGGCATGCTGTCTCTGCACTTTCAGAAAAAGCGTCGGTGATGTTGGGTGGACCTGCACCCGGCTAGCGCAACGACCGGGCCATGCCACGGCGTGCGCAAGCGGATGCACGGTCAGCCGAGAATCGTCAAGGATTCAGTCAATTCGCCGCGAGGGGGCGCAGTATCCGGATGCCGGAGCGCTCCCGAATCGCCGTCGCATGCACACCCATTGGCGCGAGGGTGAAGTGATCGCGCAACATGGTGAGGACGCGGGCGAACAGGGCACGCTTGCGCTCGGATGGCAAGTCCATGCCCGGGAAGAAGCGGAGCTCGGGCACTTCGTCGCCGCTCAGCAGGTCGAGTGGGTGCAGCAGGAAGCTCGGTCCCACGCCCGCGAGGCGGCATGCCGCGAGCGCGGTGCGCAGGTAGGCGCGCATGAGCGCCTCGGACACGCGCGCGAGGTATAGGAGATAGGTCAGGTGGAACGGCACCCGCAGTCCGGGCATGGTCGTGACCGGGATCTCGAGCAGCCGCCGTCCCGAGGCCAGGGACCACTCGTACGGGCGCACCGGCCGGAACCCCTCGCTGAACCGGCCGAACAGCATGGAGCGCTCCCGGCGCTCGTGGGCGTCCAGCTTTGCGGTCCGGAAGTAGTAGGCCCGGGCCAGCGGGCCGATGAATGTGGGCAGGGTGGACGCGTCGAACTGGTATCCCCGCGCCGCGAGCACCTCCAGCAGGTCTGGCGACCAGCTGAAGCCGGGGCCCCGAAACCCGATTGGCTCGATGCCTGTGGCTTCGGCGATGGCCTCGTGGGCACGGCCGATTTCCTCATCGATCTGTGCCCGCGTATACAGGTGCAGCCACGGTTCGTGGTGGTAGCTGTGATTCCCGATTTCGTGGCCCGCAGCCGCGAGATCGCGGAGGACGGCGCGGTCGGGCGCCTGGGCTGCATCGCGCCCGACGATGAAGAACGTGATCCGGAGGTCCAGTTGATTCAGCGCGGTCAGTGCACGCGGCACCAGCCGGGCCAGGTACGACGGATAGGTCTCCCAGCCGGCGTCCCCGTGCACCTTCATGTAGGACCAGAGATTGTCGGTGTCGAGGGACACGCTGGCTACGGGCCGGCTCATGCGGCCGCCCGGCTTGGGCCGCCGGTCAACATGCGCGCCGCCGACTCTGCCACGGCAATGGTCTCGTTCACGTTGAGGGTGCCATGCGCAATCTGGGCCGAGTTCGCCACGAACACGTTCGGCAGGCTGGTCTCGAATTCCGGCAGGCAACGCCGGGAGTAATCGAGCGTGGACACAGCCAGCACCTGCCGGGCCCTGGCAATCCGGATATCCAGCACGTCCTCGTGTGACAGCTCGGGATACATCCGCCGCAATCCTTCCATGAACTGGGCCGAGAGAGCCGCATCGTCCTGGGCCCAGGCCGGGTCGTCCTGCGCCAGGTAGCGGGGCAGATAGACAAGGGTGTTTCCGCCAAAGGTGGCAGGATCAACCAGCGCGGTCATTTCGATGACGCCGGTGAAGGGAATGCCGTCATCGACGATGTTGGTGACGTAGTACCCGGCCAGCGGACGGCGAAGCAGGACCGAGGCGCAGATGATGCCCTGATAGACCACGCTGTCGAGCCGCTCGCGCTCATCGTCGCTGAGCCAGGGGCAGACCTGCTTGATGGCGGGACAGGGGATCGTGAGCACGGCCTGCGCGGCATGCAGCACCCTGCCGTCGGCCAGCTGGATGGTCGCGGTGTCGCCATTGCCACTCACTTCCATGACCCGTGCGTTGCTCTCGACCTCGACACCCAGCTTGCGCAGTCGCGAGCGCAGCGCGGTGATGATCCGGCCGTAGCCCCCATCGACGTACCCGAACATCTCCTTCTTGAGGCCACTGCGGCGCGCGGCGTACATCCGTGCGATGATGGCCCAGATGAAGGCCGCGCTGGCGATGCGGTAGTTGTCACCCAGCTTGCTCTTGAGGAGGGGCAGCCAGACCCGGTCGACCACCCGGTCGCCGGACCAGCGGCGCAGCCAGGTCTCGACCGGTTCCTGCTCGAGCGGCAGCGGGTTGCGGACTCGCGAGGCGCGCAGGATGGTCGCGGCCAGTCGTGCCTTGTCGGCGAGCGACAGGAGTGGGAACCGCGCGAAATCGAGACTGGTCGAGAGCGAATGCAGCCGGCCGTCGCCGTAGAAGCCGGTGCGGGTCTGCTTCCAGTGGACCGCCTCGTCCACGCCGATGTCCTCCAGCAGGCGCCGCAGGTTGAGGTCGGACAGCAGCATCACGTGGTAGAACCGGTCCCACTGGAAACCGCCGATGATATCGGGCGCGGCGAGGCCGCCGGGGCCGGCCTCGGCCTCGAGCAGGGTCACGCGCACCCCGCCCTCCGCGAGGCGGAGGGCGAGCGTCATGCCGAGCATGCCGCCACCGATGACGGCTACTTCAGGACGAACTGCCAACTGGCACCCTCCGGACTGCTCGTGACATGCCTGCCACCCGTTCGAACGCTCGCTGCGACATCCGCCGGAGCCGCGCGCACCCGAGCTCGGCGGCGAGGCCCAGGTGGCCGAGGATGGTGCGGAGGATCTTCATCTTGGACCGACCCAGCACGCGCACCTCCAGTGTGGCCGGGTACTCGACCACCGTGCCGTCGGCGAGCAGGATCCGACCCAGCAACTCGGCGATGCCGAGAAATCCGCCCCTGTCGGCCCGGCACTCGGCGACAGTGGCGCGGCGGTAGACGCGGAAGCAGCTCGTGTACGTGGACAACGGCGTCCCGAGCAGCACGCGATAGAGCCGGGACAGCGACCGTGAGAGGCCCAGGCGCCAGTGCGGCACGTTCCGCACCGAGCCGTCAGCGTGATACGGTGAGGCGGTGACCAGGTCCACCCCGTCGCCCAGCAGCGGGATCATCTCACGGAGCAGGAGCGGGTCGTAACTGCAGTCGCAATCAATGGAGCACACGATCTCGGTGCGCGAGCGCAGGATGCCCGTGCGGATGGCGGCCGCGATGCCCTGGTTGCGCGGGTGCCGCACGAGGCTCACGTCGCTTCGCTGGCCGAAGATCCGCTCCAGCGTCGCCCAGGTATCATCGGTGCTGCCGTCGTCCACAAAGACGTATCGTGCGGCCCACTGCTCCTCAAGCGCCGTCGCCAGGTCGCTGAGCGTGTTCGCCAGGTAGGGCAGCGACTGCTCCTCGTTGAAGCAGGGGATGACGATGGTGATCGGAGGGTGCTCGGCGTCGGGCGTCGGGCGTCTGGCGTCGGGCACGACGCGCTGAGCGCTGAGCGCTGAGCGCTCGACGCTCGACGCTTGACCCTCGACACCAGCCAGGCACTCCTGCGTGAGCCCCAGCAACTCCGCCGCCGATCCGAACCGGTGCCGCGACAGCCACTGGCTCACGAACTCGCGGGTGCGGTCGAGATTCCGGTACTGCCGGATGCGCTGCACCAGCGGCGCGGCCACACGGGGCTGCTCGGGGTCCAGCTCCCAGACATGGAAATACATCACGAACGGCGCCTGCTCGTCCTTCATCCATCGTTCGATACGTCCGTTGATGAAGCCCGAGGGAAGCTGACGGGCGTAGTTGCCGCCGGCGATCGGCAGGCTCTGCCCCAGGACCGTCGTGGTGCTGACCGGCAGCTCCCAGATGATGCCGTCACCGGTTTCTACCGGATGGGTGTGGCGTCGCCAGGGCTCGCGGGCAAAACGCCTGAGGAATGGCGCCAGGCTCGAATCGTAGGCGTAGCCCTCGGCCGCGAGCACATCCAGGGCCCAGAGATTGGCGGGGTGGTACCAGAGACGGGCAGCCCGGTGTCCCAGGACCCGGACGCCGGCGGCGCGCTCGATCGCCTCGCGCGAACGGCTCAGATCGTCCCGGAACGACGCCGGATCGAGGATGGCAATGCTGCGATGATCGTAACCGCGGCTCGCGATCTCGTGCCCCCGCTCGGCAATGCTCCGCACCAGCTCGGGTGCGATGTCCGCAATCCAGCCGAGCACAAAGAACGTCGCGCGCGTGCCGGCTGCGTCCAGCAGCTCGAGGGTTCGGGACGTGCTCCGCTCCAGCCGCCGTTCAAAGCGCGGCCATTGGCGCGGCTCTATCAGGCGGTCAAACGCGTCAACCTGGAAGAAATCCTCCAGGCCAACCGTCAGCACATGCTGGCGAGGGAAAGGCAAATTCATTTTGGGTCCGGATACGGGGAAAAGACCGTCCGGTACCTCTTTTCGCAAGTCCGGGGCCAGTGTGGAACGTGGGAGGATTGTGCAATGTGAGTGCTGAGCGCTAAGCGCTCAGCGGTCAGCGCCAAGCTGATGCAGCCATCCATCGGCCCGTAGCATGCGTGCGACGCCGCCGCTGCCGCCGTGCGTCAGCTTCATAATCCGACTAAACTGCTGACGCACCAGCGCCAACCGCTGACCGGGAGAGCAAGTGAGCCGTACGACGTACCGCCGCACCAAGATTGTTGCCACGCTGGGCCCGAGCTGGGACACGCCGGATGGCATGCGAAGCCTGCTGGACGCCGGCGTGGATGTCGTGCGGATCAACACATCGCACGGTACCCCCGAGATCCGCGAGCGGTGGATCAAGGACCTCAAGGACGTGCTCAAGGAGCGCGCCGCCGAGGGCCCGTCGGCGGCAATCCTCGTGGATCTTCAGGGACCTCGCATCCGGGTAGGGCGTCTCGACACACCTCGCCTGCTCACCCGGGATGAGCGGGTCACCTTTGCGCCGGAATCCACCGCGACCGAGGCAGAGATTCCGACCACGTACGAGGAGCTGGCCAGCGACGTCACCATCGGCTCCCGGATCCTGCTGGACGACGGATTGCTGGCCGTCGAGGTGACAGCGGTAGATGGGGACCGGGTCCGCGGCACGGTGCTGTACGGCGGGGAACTCCGCAGCAACAAGGGCATCAACCTGCCGGGCGCGGAGGTCAGCGCGCCCGCGCTGAGCGATCGGGACCGGGAAGAAGCGGCTCGGGCGGTCGAGCTGGGCGTGGACTTCATTGCCATGTCGTTCGTTCGCCGGGCCGAGGATCTTCAGGCCATGCGGAAGCTGATCCCGACGCGCATCAAGCTGATCGCAAAGAATGAAAAGGACACTGCTCTCAAGAACCTGCAGTCGATCATCGCGGCGGCGGACGCCATCATGGTGGCGCGCGGTGACCTCGGCGTGGAACTGCCCTTTGAGGAAGTGCCGCTGGCCCAGAAGCGCCTCATCCGGGAGGCGAACATGGCCCAGAAGCCCGTCATCACCGCCACGCAGATGCTCGAGAGCATGGTCCACGCTCCGCGCCCGACGCGAGCGGAGGTTTCCGACGTCGCCAACGCCATCCTCGACGGCACCGACGCGGTGATGCTATCGGCCGAGACGGCGGTGGGCGCCTATGCACGGGAGTCGGTCGAGGCGATGGTGCGCATCGCGCGAGACCTGGAACGCGAGCGGCCTCACCGCAGCACCGCGCTTGATATCGTCGCGGGACGGACGCCGGAACTGGGCGGCGCGTTCGGCCGGCGCGGCACCGACCAGGCCTCAACCCGCACCGAGTCGGCGATCGCCGTGGCCACCTGTGCCGCCGCTGAGCTGCTCCGGACGCCCTGCATCGTCTGTTTCACCTCATCCGGTTTCACGGCGCGCATGGTGGCGGCCTGCCGGCCCAACGTGCCAATCTTCGCGGTAACGCCGGAACCCGAAACCTTCCGCCAGCTGGCACTGGTCTGGGGCGTCATTCCTGCCCTGGCCGACCATTATCCCACCTATGAGCACATGTTGCCGGAGGCGCGCCAGCGGCTGCTGGACCGGGGACTCGCCGAACCGGGCGACCGTGTCGTGGTGACGGCCGGTGTGCCCTGGGACCAGCCCGGCACAACCAACCTCCTCAAGGTGGAGATTGTCTGACCGGTGCGGCTTCGCTTTCTCGGTACCGGCACGTCGTTCGGCATACCACAGGTGGGATGCGGTTGCGACGTCTGCCGTTCCACCGATCCGCGCGACCAGCGATTCCGCACGGCGGCGCTGGTGGAGCATGACGGGGCCGCACTACTCATTGACACACCGCCGGAACTTCGGCTCCAGCTGATCCGTGCCGATGTGCGCCGGGTAGACGCCGTGCTCTACACCCATGAACATGCGGATCACATCGCCGGCATTGACGACCTGCGCGCATTCTCGGTGCAGTCGCGCCAGTCCCTGCCGGTGTACGGTCCAGCCGCGACCATGGCCCGGCTCGCCCGGGCCTACGAATACATTTTCGATGATGCCGTGCAGCCGGTGGCCGGAACGTCGAAGCCCCGGCTGGTGGCGCATGCGCTCGACGCCGGACGCACGACGCCGATCGCCGGCCTGACGGTCCTCCCGCTCGAGCTGTATCACGGGCCCATGCGGGTGTTCGGTTACCGAATCGGGCCGCTGGCATACATTACTGACGTCAAATCGGTGCCGCCCGAGGTGTATCCGGCACTCCGGGGCGTGCAGGTGCTGGTGCTGAATGCGCTCTGGTGGCGGCCCCATCCGACCCACCTCAGCATCCCCGAGGCCATTACGGTGGCGCAGCAGATCGGTGCACCGCAGACCTTTCTTACGCACCTGACGCATGAAACGGGACACGCCGCGCTCGCTGCGGCGCTGCCGCCGGGCATCGCTCCGGCGTATGACGGACTCGTCGTGGAGGTATCGTGATCACGCTGCAATACGGCCGCATGCTGGAGGACGGCCTGGATGGCGGCATTGACGGCGAGCGGGGGCTTTCCCGCAGCCGGCTGGCGGACCTGCAGAAGCGCTTCCCCAAGGTCCAGTCGGAGCTGCGCGCCCGCCGGAAGGAAGGAGACTTCGGCTTCTACGATCTCGTGCACCAGGACCAGGTGGTGCGCGAAATTCTCAGCTTCGCCGAAGGCATGGGGCAGGCGCACGACCACGTGCTGGTGCTGGGTATCGGCGGGTCGGCGCTGGGGACCAAGGCGCTGCTCAACGCGCTCAGGAAGCCGGCATGGAACGAGCTGGACGACGACGGGCGGGAATTCTTCCCCCGGCTCACCGTGCTCGAGAACGTCGACCCCGTCACGGTGCGCGCCACCCTCGATCGCATTGACCCGCGCCGGGTCCTGGTCAACGTGGTCAGCAAGTCCGGCGGCACGGCGGAGACCATGGCCCAGTACCTGGTCGTGCGCCAGTGGCTCGAAAACGCCCTGGGAGCAGCCGGTGTGCGCCATCTGGTCTTCACGACCGATCCCGAGAAGGGAGCACTCCGGGAGATCGCGCGGAACGAGGGGATCCCCGCGCTGCCGGTCCCACCCGGCGTCGGTGGACGGTACAGCGTGCTGTCCCCGGTGGGCCTGTTGCCAGCCGCCCTGGTTGGTATCGACATCGAGGGCCTGCTTCGGGGCGCCGGCCGTGCCATCGAGCGCGCGGAGCCGGATGACCTCCTGGCCAATGCGCCGGCGCTGTATGCGGCGCTGCTCTGGGCCGCCGACACCTGGCACGGCGCCCGCGTCCATGTGGTGATGCCCTACGCCGACCGTCTTCGCGAGTTCGCCGAGTGGTATCGCCAGCTCTGGGCCGAAAGCCTGGGCAAGCGGCTCGATCGCCGTGGTGAGCTGATAAATACCGGGCCTACGCCGGTGGGTGCGGTTGGCGCCACCGACCAGCACAGCCAGGTGCAGCTCTTCATGGAAGGGCCCTACGACAAGGCGATCACCTTCGTGGATGTGGCCGATCACGGCGGGGATGTCACGATTCCCGCTCGCGAGGGCACGCCCGAAGAGCTGGCCTACCTGGGCGGCCATTCGCTGCAGGAACTTCTGCGGGCCGAGCTGGAGGCCACCTCGTCGGCCCTGGCCCGGATGGGGCGCATGAACATGACGCTGCGCCTCCCGCAGCTCGATGCCGAAAGCTTTGGCGAGCTGCTGATGTTCTTCCAGGTGGCCTGTGGCTACGCCGGACTCTGGTATGGCATCGATCCCTTTGACCAGCCGGGCGTGGAGCTGGGCAAGCGGCTGACCTACACCGCAATGGGCCGTCCCGGGTTTGACGAGCCGATCGCGCCGCGGCCCGCTGGCGACGAGGTGTAAAACCTTGGCCGCGCCGGGCGTGCCGCGTACCTTTGGCGAGTCGGGCGCAACGCTGTTTTCGGCTTCAGGAACGAGGTGTGCCGTCGCATGACTGTTGATGCCGCTGCCCTGGCAGCTGACTTGTTTGGACCTGCCGTCGCGGTCGTACCGGGCGGCGTGGAAGTGCGGGACGCCGGACCGCTGCGATCGCTGGCCATGGACCAGCTGGCGTATCGTGCCGTGTTTGGCGAGGCCGATGTCCGGGAGGCCGGGCGCTGGCTCCTTTGGGAGCTGGGGCAGGTCCAGGGCGTGCGCCCGGCGTCCATTCACGAACTCTACCTGGCTCGTGGCCGTGGCGAATGCGCCGGTTTCACGGTCCCGGCCATCAACATCCGGGCGATGGCCTACGACTCGGCGCGCGCGGTGTTCCGCGCCGCCAGGGCGGGTCGGGCCGGCGCGGTCATCCTCGAGATCGCCCGCTCGGAGATTGCCTACACCGACCAGCGGCCCGCCGAATACGTGGCCGTGCTGCTGGCCGCGGCGCTGCGTGAGGGCTACCGGCTGCCGCTCTTCATCCAGGGCGATCACTGCCAGGTCAACGCCGGCAAGTACTCGGCGGACCCGGAGAAGGAAGTGGGCGAGGTCAAGAAGCTGATCGCCGAGGAGATTGCGGCGGGCTTCTACAACATCGATGTGGACACGTCCACGCTGGTGGACCTCAGCCGGCCCACGCTGGAACAGCAGCAGGAGGCCAACTTCCAGCGCGCCGCCGAGATTACCCAGTTCATCCGGGAGCGGGAGCCGGACGACGTCACGGTGTCCGTGGGTGCGGAAATCGGCGAGGTCGGCCACAAGAACAGCACGGTGGAAGAACTACACGCGTTCATGACGGGCTACAACAAGACGCTGGCAGGTCTCGGTGTCGCCGACGGGATCAGCAAGATCTCGGTGCAGACCGGCACTTCGCATGGCGGCGTGGTGCTGCCGGACGGCAGCATCGCCGAAGTCAAGCTGGATCTCGATGCCCTGCGGGACCTGTCACGGGTGGCGCGCGATTCGTACGGCCTGGCCGGCGCCGTCCAGCATGGGGCCAGCACGCTGCCCAGCAGCGCATTCGGCGCCTTCCCGCGGGTCGAGGCCGCCGAGATTCACCTGGCCACCAATTTCCAGAACATCATCTTCGATCATCCCAGCCTGCCGGAGTCGCTCCGGCGCCGCATGTACGCCTGGTTGGACGAGAACGCGGCGGGTGAGCGAAAGGCCAACGACACCGATGAGCAGTTCTACTACAAGACCCGCAAGAAGGCCATCGGTCCGTTCAAGCGGGACCTGTGGGAACTTCCCGAGGATATCCGCTCGGCCATCGCCGCCGACCTGGAACGGACCTTCGCATTTCTGTTCGAGCAACTCAACGTGAACGGCACGGCCGACCTCGTGGACCGTACCGTCAAGGCGCCGCTGCAGCATCATGCGGCCCTCGACAAGGTACTGGTGCGCGCGGCGGACGATGCAGATGCCGGCGAGTAGGAGGCCGCATGCAGCGCAGGAAGCCGACTGAAGTCGTGTTTGTCGAGCGGCAGGATTCTTCCGCCAAGTGGCTCTTCTGGGGCGCGCTCGTGGGGGCCGGCCTGGCCCTGCTGTACGCCCCGCGCAGTGGTGAGGAAACCCGGCGCTCCCTGCAGCGCCGCCTGCGCCACCTGCGCGCAGCCACCGAGGAACGGGTGGACGAGCTCATGGAGCGGTTCGCGCCGGGCCAGCGGTCGCGCGACGCCGATGAGCTGATCGATGACGAGCTCGATGACCTGGCCGAGGCAACCCCGCCGCCGCCGGTGCGCGCGCCCGAGCTCTCGCCGCGTGAGGAAATCGAGCGGCGGCTGGCGGAGGCGCGCTCGCGGCGCCGCCGGGAGCCGGCGCCCGTCCTGCCAGAGGAGCCGACGGCCTGAGCGCCGGCAAAAAGGGTGACTGGTACCGCTCGCCGCTGGGGTTCCTGTGGCGAGTCCTGCAGGCCGCGGACGAGAGCAGCATCCCCTTCCTGGCGAGCGGCGTCACCTTCGATGCACTGCTGGCCGCGGTACCGTTCATCCTGCTGCTGGTGGTCGGGCTCACCCAGGTGCTGCAGGCCGTGGCCGGCAGCGGCCCCGACCCGCGCCAGGTGTTCGAGGCCTTCCTGCCACCCCATTCCGGTGCCGCGGGCGACCCCTTCAAGCTGGTCGTGGACCTGCTGAGTGGAGTGGCGCGCAACACCAAGACCATCACACTGGTGGCCATCCCGACCTTCATCTGGTTCAGCACCCGGCTCTTCGCCGGTGTGCGTACGGCACTCAATCACATCTTTGATGTGGGTCTCAGGCCAAGGCCGCGCCGCAATTTCCTGGTGGCATGGGCCAGCGGGAAGCTGCGCGACGTCGCCATGGTGGTCTTCACCCTGACGCTGTTCCTGCTGAACGCCGCGCTCACCGCCGGCATCGCACTGCTGCAGGCGCGAGGCTTCAGCAGCTCCCCCGTGCTGCAGTTCTTTCTCACGGCAGGCGGGCGGATCCTCAGTGAGGTGGTGACGGTCGCCTTCTCGGTGTCGCTGTTCTTCGTGCTGTACCGCTTCGCGTCCGCCCGGAAGATGCCGTGGACCTCGGCGATGCTGGCGGCCTGCTTCACCGCGATCATGTTCGAGCTCGCCAAGCGGCTCTACGCCCTCTACCTGGCCAATTTTGCCACCGCACGCGCCGCGGCCGGCAATGCCGACATCGGCGCGCTGCTGCTGTTCGTGCTCTGGGTCTACTACACGGCGCTGGTCTTCCTGCTGGGCGGCGTCGTCGCGGAAACCTGGGAACTCCGGCGCATGCAGCACAAGCAGCGGGCGGTGTTGGAATGAGGCGCGGGACGCAGGACGCGGGACGCGGGGCCCGAGTCTCGAGTCCCGAGTCCTCCCTCCCATGATCGTCGCCATCCCGCTATATTCCCCGTGCCCCAGGTCCGAAGGGCGCTGGCGCGCGAACCGCGTCAGGACCTCGCCGGTAGCAGCGCTAAGCGATGTCCGGTGTCGCTTCGGGGAGCCTGGGGCACTTTTCTTTCCATCATGACTATCAGTCTCGCCCGCCGCTATCGCCCCAAGCGTTTCGCTGACCTGCTGGTGCAGGATCACGTGGCCGCCGTATTGCGCGGTGCCGTGGCCCAGGGCCGCGTCGGTCACGGGTACCTGCTGACCGGCCCGCGCGGGGTAGGGAAGACCACCGCTGCGCGCATCCTGGCCATGGCGCTCAACTGTGCCAATCGCGACGCCGCCGGCGACCCGTGCGGCGAGTGCGAGAGCTGCGTCCGGATCTGGACCGGCAGCACCAACCTGGACGTGGTCGAGATCGATGCGGCGAGCAATCGGGGCGTGGATGACGCGCGTGAGCTGCGCGAACGTGCCATGTACGCGGCCTCCCAGGAGGGCCACCACAAGATCTACATCGTGGATGAGGCCCACATGCTCACCCGCGAGGCGTGGAATGCCCTGCTGAAGATCCTGGAAGAACCGCCCCCGGGTGTCGTGTTCGTCTTTGCCACCACCGAGCCGCGGAAGATCGAGTCCACTGCCGCGCCCATCATGTCGCGCCTGCAGCGATTCGACTTCCGCCGGATCGGCCCTGCCGCCATCCGCGACCGCCTCCGCGCTGTGCTCGATGCCGAGGGAATTGACGCGGAGGACGATGCGCTGACGCTGATCGCCCGGCATGCTGACGGCGGCATGCGCGATGCCCTGTCGCTCCTGGACCAGTGTCTCAGCCTGGGCGAGGGTCGCATCACGGCCGAGCGGGTCCGGGAGACCCTGGGCCTGCCGTCGGACGAATTGCTGACCCGCCTGCTCAAGGCGCTGGTGGAGCATGACGCCGCGGCAATCTTCGCGCTGGTTGATGACATCGTGGAATCCGGCGCAGACCCCGGCGAATTCATGAACACCGCTGCGGAGTGGCTCCGCGCCAGGCTGATGCTCAGCGTCAACGCCAAGCCTGAGGGTCTCACGGATGCGGCGCGCAAGGCGCTGGAAGATGTCGGCGAGGCCCTCGGCACGGGCGACATCCTGCGAATGCTGAAGCTGCTGGCCGACCAGGAAGCCGCCCTCCGCAAGAGCGCCCAGCCTCGTCTGGTGGCCGAGACGCTCCTGCTGCGGTGGGCACTGATGGATCGGACGGTGGACCTGGAGGAGGTGCTCAGAGGACGCGGGACGCGGGACGCGGGACAAGAGAGCGTCGAGCGTCGAGCGTCGGGCGCTGGGCGTCGAGGGTCGAGCGCTGGGCGCTCAGCGCTTGGCGCTCAGCGCGAGCCCCCAGCCGCCGAGCCGTCAGAACCCGCGTCTCGCGCCGCGCGTCTGGCGTCCGACTTCAGCCTGCCGGGGCTCTCCGCCGTCTGGTCGTCGGTCATCGAGCTGGTGCGCGAGCGGTCGCGCTTCCTGGCCGAGGCCCTGGGCGCGAGTGAGTTGGTGGCGGTGGAGGCGCCGGAAGTCGCCGTGACGATGCGTGAACCGAACCCGATTTTCCAGGAGTCGCTGGAGCAGAAGGCTTCGGAAATCGAGGCGGTGCTGGGCGCCATCGTGGGAGCGCCGGTTCGCTTCGTGGTGCAGGGCTCTGCGTCCGCAGCGCCGCCGGTGCGGCTCAGCGAGGCCGCCATGCGGGCCGAGCGGTTGCAGCGGCTCCGGCGCCGCGACCCGGCCCTCGATGCGGCGGCAGATGAATTAGATTTGGAGATCGTGGAGTAGGCGTTGGACCGCGCAGGAATCGCAGGAGCTTATGGCAGACATCCAGCAGTTCATGCAGTTCAGCCAGCAGTTGCATCGCCGGCTGCAGACGCTCGAGACCCAGCTGGCGGGGCAAACCCGCGAGTTCATGGCGGGCGGCGGGCTGGTGCGCGTGGCCGTGGACGGCCGCGGCACGGTGCGCGGCGTGCACATCGACCCCGAGGCCTTCGCGACCCGCGATGCCGAGTTTGTCTCGGACCTGCTGCTGGCGGCCATCGCCGAGGGCCAGCGATGGGCCGCCGACCTGGCGCAGGCCGAGTACGCCCGGCTGCCGGAGACACCATCTCCTCGCGCGTCGTGAGTCGTGAGCTCCATCGAGACCCTGATCACCGAATTTTCCCGTC
>CBINCZ010000005.1:0-19012 GCA_966249295.1 uncultured Gemmatimonadales bacterium | reverse complement strand
TCCTTCAGGTTGCCGATGTTGGCGAACTGGATGTGGATCAGGTCGCCGGCGTTGAACGACTTGCCCCGGAGCCACATGGTGCCGGCCACGAAGATGACGATCGCCAGCAGCACGATGGTCCCGACGGTGACTTCACGCTTGTAGTGGAGATCCATTCATTCCGCCCGCTCGGCAAAGGTCGAGGCCTGGAAGTCCCGCTCCAGAAATTCACGTACCTTGGGATCCTTCGAGGCCAGAAACTCTTCCTGGTTGCCCTCCATGACGATGCGCCCGTTGCTGAGGAGCGCCAGCCGGTCGGCTACCCGGAACGCGCCGCGCACATCGTGGGTCACCATGACACTGGTGACGCCCAGCTCCTGGTCCAGCCGCTTCACCAGCCCATCGATGATGTCCGAGTTCACCGGGTCGAGCCCCGACGTCGGCTCGTCATACAGCAGGTACTTGGGCTCACCCACGATGGCGCGGGCAATACCGACGCGCTTCCGCATGCCGCCCGACAGCTCGGCCGGGTACTTGTCCATCACGTCGGCCGGCAGGTTCACCAGCTCGATGCAGCGCGCCACCGCCTTCCGGGCGTACTCCTCGTCGTCGTACTTGGCGGTGTCCGAGATACCGAGGCGCACGTTCTCGAAGACGTTGTCGGAATCGAACAGCGCGCCGTTCTGGAACACATAGCCGATCTTGTACCGCAGCTGCCGCAACTGCTCGCGCCGCAATCTCGGCACTTCCAGCCCATCCACGATCACCTGGCCGCGATCGGGCTTGATCAGTCCGATGATGTGCTTCAGCAGCACGCTCTTGCCGGTGCCCGACGGTCCCAGCAGGGCCACCGTCTCGCCATCCCCGACGGTGAAATTGACACCGTCGAGCACCACCAGGTCGCCGAAGCGCTTGTGCACATCACGAAGCTCGATCATTGGTGCAGCAGCAGCTTGGCCAGCAGGGTATCGAGCAGGAGAATGAGCACCGAACTGCTCACCACCGCGCCGGTCGTGGCGCGGCCCACGCCTTCCGCCCCCTGCCCTGTGTTGAATCCCATGTAGCACGGGATGATGGTGATCGACGCCGCGAAGAAGAATGCCTTGATCAGCGAGTAATACGCGTCAAACGGCCGGTAGAACGCCTGCGCGCCATAGGCAAAGTCGGCGTTGGTCACCGGCATCACCTGGCTCGCCGCCAGCCAGCCGGTCACCACGCCCACCACGTTGGCGAACACCACCAGCACCGGAATCATCACCAGCCCTGCCACCACCTTGGGCACCAGCAGGTGCGAGGCGGGCGAGCGACCGAGACTCTCCAGCGCGTCGATCTGCTCGGTGACGCGCATGGTGCCGATCTCGGCGGCATACCGCGCCCCGATACGGCCCGCGAGAATGAGGCCGGTAAGCACCGGTCCCAGCTCGAGGATGATGGACTGGGTGACGAGAGTCCCCACCACGAACCAGGGCAGGTTGCCCTGGAACTGGTAGCCGGCCTGCAGTGCCGTCACCGCGCCGGCGAAGGACGACACCAGGAGCACGATGAACAGGCTGCCGACGCCGATGTTCCACGCCTCATCCATGGCCCGGGGCAGCCAGATCTTCACTTCCCTGAGCCCCCGGAAGAACTCCCCGATGAGGATGCTGACTCGCCCCACATGTGCCATCCCGGTCAGGACGGCGCGCCCGGTGACGCGGCGGAGGTCGAATCGTTGAGTGGATGGTGCCATGGCGTTGTATCTTGCCGCACCATGGCACGTAAGTCCAGTCTCCATGCGCCGCTAGACGCGGCCGCGTTTCGCCGGCGGCTGATGCGCTGGTTCCGGCGGCACGGACGCGACCTCCCCTGGCGCCGCACCCGCGACCCGTACCATGTCCTGGTCTCGGAGGTGATGCTGCAGCAGACCCAGGTCGCGCGGGTGGAGGGCTACTACCGCCGCTTCCTCGAGGCCTATCCCACCCTGCATCACCTGGCCTCGGCGCCCGCCCACGCCGTCCGCGAGAGCTGGGACGGGCTGGGCTACTATCGCCGGGCCGCCAACCTGCAAAAACTGGCACGGCAGGTCGTGGCCGAGCGGGACGGCATCATGCCGTCCGATCCCGGCGAGCTGCGGAAACTTCCAGGCGTGGGACGATATACCGCAGGTGCGGTGGCAAGCTTCGCCTTCGAACGCCGAGCTCCGGCGGTGGACACCAATGTCGCGCGCGTAATTCGCCGCGCCTTCCACCCGCGTACCAGGGCCGAGAAGCGGATCTGGGAAACCGCCGAAGCCCTCCTCCCCGCCCGAGGCAGGGACGCCTGGACCTTCAACCAGGCCATTATGGAGCTGGGCGCGCTGGTATGTACCGCACGGGTGGCGAAGTGCGGGGAGTGCCCGGTGGCGAAACTGTGCCGGACAGGGCGTAAGGCATAGGGCGCAAGGCATGAGGCTCATAAGCCCTTACGCCCTACGCCTTACGCCCTACGCCTAACGTCCTGTGTTTCCTCCCCGCCCACCCACGTCCCATCCATCATGTCACACCTCTCGACCAACCCGGCGACCTGGGGACGCACCAGGACCAGGAGTATCGGCGGGTTCGCCATCACCGAGTTCACCCAGCCGCCGGGCCAGCGGCTGCCGTGGCATGTACATGAACACGCCAGCGTCTGCTTCGTGCTGGCGGGGTCGTACACCGAACGGATCGGTACTGCCGAACACGAGTGCCCGCCGTCGTCTGTCGTCTTCAAGCCGGCGTCCGAACGGCATGCCGATCATTTTGGCACCACCGGCGGCACGTGCCTGCTCATGGAGATCGCCCCAGCCCGGATGGCAGCCATCGAGCAATCGTCATCCTGGACGGCTCGGCCGCTGCTGGCGCGCACCCCGCACCTCGCCGCGGCCGGCCAGCGTATCTATGCCGAGTTCGCCGAGGGTGACGCGCTCTCGCCGCTGGTGGTGGAAGGACTTGTCCTCGAGATCCTGGGCGAAGCGGCGCGGGCCCAGCTCGCCACCGAGGGCACGGGACAGCCGGCGTGGCTCACGAGAGTGCTCGAGCAGCTCCACGACTGCCCGGGCGAACCGCTCACGCTGTCTCGCCTGGCACAGGAAGCCGGAGTCCATCCCGCCCACCTTGCCCGCACCTTCCGCCAGCACTGCCACTGCTCGGTCGGCGAGTACCTGCGCCGGCTCCGCATCGAGCACGCCAGCCGGGACCTGCAGCAGACCGACGCATCGATCGCGGAGATCGCCCTCCGCGCCGGTTTCTTTGACCAGAGCCACTTCTCGAAAGTCTTCCGCCAGCAGACCGGCATGAGCCCCGCCCGCTTCCGGGCCACGGGACAGCGATGCAACGCCGGTACCGAAGGGCAACTGACGTCCTAGAGCGGGGCCGAGGGGTTGAGTTAAAGTGGCTGAGCGCTCGTAGCTCACAGCTCACAGCTCACAGCTCACAGCTCACAGCGAGCGGTGACTGGCGTCGGAGATCCACGTGCAGAAACAGTTCGCCTTGCTCACTACCATGCTCCTCAGCATCGGCGCGCCGCAGCATCATCCGGCGCAGGGGAACGAGGCGGACGCCGTGCAGCATGTCGCAACGTCTCCAATGCCGCGCGATGGCCAGCACGATTTCGACTTCGAGATCGGCACCTGGAAGACCCACCTCAGGCGCCTGAAGGCCCCGCTGAGCGGCGACACCACCTGGCTCACATATGAAGGGATCTCAGTGGTCCGCACGATCTGGAACGGCAAGGCCAACATCGTCGAGCTCATCGCCGATGGTCCGGCCGGCCACCTCGAGGCCCTCTCACTTCGTCTCTACAACCCCGAGTCACGGCAATGGAGCATCCACTCCGCCAGCAGCCGGACCGGCACCATCAGCGTCCCCACCATCGGCGAATTCCGGAATGGGCGAGGGGAGTTCTACGATCAGGAGCTGTTTAATGGCAGGGCCATCCTGGTGCGCAACGTCTGGTCAGACATCACCTCCACCTCCTGCCGCTTCGAACAGGCCTTCTCCGACGATGGCGGCAAGACCTGGGAGGTGAACTGGGTAGCGCTGGATTCCTTGATCAAGCGCTAAGGGCTTAGCGCTCAGCGCTGTGCAATCCGAGAACCGTACTTCGTCCCGAATGCCATGATGCTGCTTCGTACCTTCGCGTTTTCGTGTGCAACATTGCTGACGATCTCGGCCTGCTCTGACGGTACCGGCCCGTCGGAGACGCCGGAAGCCAATGTGCTTGCCATCAACGGGCGGCACGTATGCCGAGTGACGGACGCCGGCACCTCCTGCTGGGGCCAGGGAACACTGGGCCAGCTGGGTAACGGCACCACCCAGTCGGCCGGGGAACCGGTGGCAGTAGCCGGCGCACCAGTCTTCACCACCATCGCCGCCGGCTTCACCCATACCTGCGCCCTCGACGCCCAGGGCGTCGCCTGGTGCTGGGGCTCGAACCTCGGCGGCGAACTCGGCACCGGGACTCTGGCAGATGAGTCTTGTGGCGGCCTTCCCTGCCAGACCCGGCCGGTGCAGGTGTCCAGCAGCGAGCGTTTCACCCAGCTCGCCGCCGGTAACGGGTTCACCTGCGGCCTCGTCGCCTCCGGCGCCGTGCTCTGCTGGGGCTACAACGACAAGGGCCAGCTCGGCACCACCGCCGACACTGAAACCTGCGATGGGATCCGCTGCAGCAGGACGCCGATTGCGTCGGGCCGCAGCGAGGACACCTATCGTCGCATCACCGCAGGGCAATCGCATCTCTGCGCGCTGAACGCCGAGGGAGAGGCGTGGTGCTGGGGTTACGATGGGCACACCGTGGACGGCGCCCACGTGCACCGGTTTTCTCCCGAGCCCGCGCTCAACAGCGACTCGCTCAAGCTCGTTGCCATATCGTCCGGTGGTTACCACACCTGCGCCCTGCGCAAGAACGGCGATGCCTGGTGCTGGGGACTCGACGCCATCGGTGCCGGCCCCGACATCCTCGAGGCCGATCACCCGGTTCCGGTCGTGGGCAATCATCGCTTCCAGGCCATCCAGGCAGGACAGATCAGCACCTGCGGACTGGAGAAGGACGGGCGGATCTTCTGCTGGGGATCCAACAGCACGGGATCGGTGGGCGTCGAGCCGGTCGGTTCCACGGTCTTGTTCGATTCGCCGCAGGAAATCAGCGGCAACCTCCGGTTCACGTCGCTGAGCGGAGGCGGAGGGACCTTCTGCGGCGAGACCACCAGCGGCTCCCTCGCCTGCTGGGGCCGAGGGTCGGACGGGCAGTTGCTGAATGGCGCAGCGGACAGCAGTACGCCGGTCGTGCTGAGCTTTTAACGCTCAGCGCGTAGCGCCAGACGCTCGACGCTCGACGCACTTGTGCATCCGCTCGTCCCACCCGCGTCCACCTCCGCATGCGACCACTCCATGCTTTCATCCTCGCGGGTGCAGCCTGCGCCCTGATCGCGGCCTGCTCCGACTCGACGGGTCCTGGGGATCCGTCAGGCCCCACCGAAATCCCCGACCCGCCAAAGCCGACACTTGCCTTCGGGACCGGGCACGTCTGCCAGATCGCTGGCGGTACAACCACTTGCTGGGGCAGCGGCACACTGGGACAGCTGGGCAACGGCGGCGGCTCGGCAACCGATGCACGAGCCACGGTGGCTGGCGACCACGACTTCACCAGCATCGTCGCCGGGGCCAGCCACACCTGCGCCCTCGATGCCGCCGGCAACGCCTGGTGTTGGGGTTCCAATGAGCAGGGCCAGCTCGGCACCGGCACCCTGGCTGACGCACAATGCGGCGCATTTGACTGCCAGACCGAGCCAGCCCCGGTTGCCACTGACGAGCATTTCAAGCAGCTCACCGCCGGGCGCGACTTCACCTGTGGCCTCACCACCGCGGGCGCGGTGCGCTGCTGGGGCGCCAACGACGCGCGCCAGCTCGGCACTAACAGCGTCAGCGACATGTGTGAAGGGCTTCCCTGCAGTCGCGCGCCGGTTGTCGCAGCCAGCGGCAAGACCTTCGTCACGATTGGTTCCGGGCTGGACCGCACGTGCGCCCTCGATCGTGTTGGCGCGCTCTCGTGCTGGGGCCTCAACCCCAACACGCGTCATGTGACCGACACGCCGGAATCCCTTGACGCGACTCACACTTTCGCCCTCGTCGCGGCCGGCGGCCTGCATGCCTGTGCGCTCGACCTGGACGGTGCCGCCTCATGCTGGGGCATCGATGCGCTGGGCGCAGGCCCTTCCGTCCTCGAGAGCGCCAAACCGGTCGCCGTGAACGGCGGACACGTTTTTGCGGCGCTCGCATCGGGACGCTACAGCAGTTGCGGAGTGGACGAGGATGGCACGGCCTGGTGCTGGGGCGACAACACGGATGGGGCCACCGGCAACGAACCGGTGGTGAGCGGAACCCGCTTCGATGATCCCGTTCGCGTTTCGGGCGATTTCCACTTTGTGTCCATCGCGGGCGGTTCCACGACCTACTGCGGTGTCACCGCGAGCGGCGCCACCGCCTGCTGGGGCCGCGGTACCGAAGGCCAGTTGCTGAATGGTGGGGTGAGTAGTACGGAGCCAGTGGTAGTAGACTAGGCGGGAAGACGGGAAGGCGGGAAGACGGGAAGCACCTCCGGAACTGCCCGCCTTCCCGCCTTCCCATCTTCCCATCTTCCCGTCTTCCCGACTTCCCGCCTACCTCATCACTCCTCCCACCAGCGCCAGCAGCGCCAGCGCTCCCGCCACCGACGACACCACCTTCTGCCGGCGGCGGAGTTCATCGAAGTGTGCGGCATGGGGTCCATCGGGATCGAGGCGTGAAAGCCGGGAGGCGATCGGCAGCACACCGAGCAGCACGATCAGCGCGCCGAGAATCCCGGCGCCCTGCATCGCCATGAGCCAGCCGCTCAGTGCTGTGGTCATGGCGTTCATCAGCCGGACCGTGAGGATGAGCCCCGAAAACACCACCAGCAGCGCGCCCGGCGTGACCAGCATCTTCTGGATGGCCGACTGCGCGCGGGTCACCGCACCCAATCCGGCCCGGGTCTCCTTCTTCGCGGAGACGCCCGCGGCCATCGCAGCCAGTCCCCCGCCGATCCAGAGCGTAAAGCCGAGGAAATGGAGCAGCAGCCAGAGACGGGTCACGCGTCGGCCTCCGAGAGCACGGCTTCGTCGATCGGCTGCCGCCCGGCAAAGCCCGTTTCCAGCTCGTGCCAGGCGACGATGCGGCTTTCTCCCAGCTGCCAGCAGAGATACACCGGCTCATCATTGCGGAGCGACGGGAAGTCCACCAGCCCGGACTCGAATCCCTTGAACAGGCAGCCGATGTCCTCCAGCTCGCGGAGATACCCGTCGATCCGCTCGGCCCGCTGCGCCACCTCGGTGCGCACCGCCACCATCTCCGCCGTCTCGCCCGCGGTGGGATCGGCTGCCAGCGACAGCGCCTCATAGCGTGACACGCCCGCTCGCCACGCCGGGTGCTCGGCCACAAGATCGGCCACGATCCGGCTGACCAGCGGCAGCGTGCGCTCCGCTTCTTCCAGGGTGAACAGTCGCGTTGCCTGCGTCATGTCATTTCCATCCTGCGTCCTGCAGTGCTGTGCGCGTGGCCCGGTAGCCTTCCTCGGCGTACTGCCGCGCGAGATCCATTCGGAATGTCACGTTCTTCTGCACATTGGGTCGCACGTACACCAGCCGGGGACGCGTGGGATCGCGGCGCCACAGCTCCAGTTCCAGCGCGCTGTTGGCCGCCATCAGGATGCCGGTGGCATCGTTGTGCGCCCGTACCAGCGAGGGATACGGCGAACCCGCCGAGGCAAGCTCATCAAACCCCGGTCCGATATCTACGGCGAGCACCAGGTCGGGGTTCCCCGAGCGTGCCGGCTCGAGCGGAACCACTCCGCGCAGGCCGCCATCAGCAAGACGGCGCCCGCCGATGTGCACCGGTGGAAAGAACACCGGCAGCGCACACGACGCCATGAGTGCGTCCACCAGTGGGACGTTTTCGCCGCCGTGCCCGAAGAGCACCAGGTCGCCGGTGTTCAGGTCGACTGCCGTGACGGTCAGCGGCAGTGCCAGTGCATCGAACGACTTAACCGGGAGGTAACTCTCGATGGCGCGCCGCAGCGGCTCCGGCCGCATCAGCGCACTCACATAGATGCCGCCGAGCGGCGCGAGCAGCCTCTTCGCGACGCCTCGGCTCCCTGCTTCGACCAGCCGGGCCAGGACTTCATCGGTATCGAGGCCGCTGCACAGGCCCGCGGCGATGACCGCGCCCATGGACGTGCCGGCATATCGCTCCGCCTGAAGGCCCACCTCGTTCAGCGCCCGGATGGCACCGACATGCGCCGCCGCCTTGGCACCGCCACCCGACAGCGCGGCCACCACCCTCATTGCTGCTTCGCCCGCTCACGGTGGCGCCGCGCTGCCTCGTAACGCTCCTTTTCCTCGTCCGTCTCGGGAATCAGTCTCGGCACGCGCTTGGGCTTGCCGTTCTCATCAATGGCTACGAACACGCAATGGGCCACGTGCGTGAGCCGCCGCACGCCCGTCGTGATCGTCTCGGAATGCACGGTGACGGTGATGTCCATCGAGGAATTGCCCACGAAGTCCACGGTGGCGGAACAGGTCACCAGGCTACCCAGCGGAATCCGCTCGCGGAAATCCACCCGGTCGATGGCGGCGGTAACCGCGGGCCCGCCGGCATGCCGCATCGCCGCTACCGCCGCGGCCTGGTCCACCAGGGCCATCAGGTTCCCGCCGAAGAGATCACCCAGCACGTTCTGCATGTGCGGCATGACAAACGTGGTGATCTCGCCGCGGGAATATGACATGGCTCGGGAATCGGGTGGGGTCATGAGCGGAGTCGTAGGTCGCATGTCATGGGTCGTAGTTATCGGTCGTACGACTTACGACGTACGACCTGCGACTTCAATAGTCCACCGGCCTCAAATAGTACTCCCCAATCGCCGTCTGGCTCACCATGGCCACGGTGGGGAGTCTTCGCTTCCAGTGGGTAGAGTCCAGGCGCTTGCGGACAAGAGCCACTTCATCGGCGGTGAATCCGCGCGCGACGATTTCTTCAGTGTGATAGCCGAGCAGGATCCAGTGGAGAATGAGGTCGGCGCGGGCGTAGGAGATGCCGAAATCGCCCTCGTCCGTCTGGCCGGTGATCAGGTCAGCGCTCGCCGGCTTGGCGACGATCTCTTCCGGCACGCCCAGGTGCCGGGCCAGCGCCCACACCTGTGTCTTGAAGAGATCACCCAACGGGTTGATGGGAGGCGAGTCGTCCGCGTGCCAGGTGAAGTACCCCAGCAGGCGCTCCGACTTGTTGCCGGTGCCCAGTGGGAGTGCCCGGCACGCCTCGGAAAGATCAAACAGCGTGATCATTCGGGTCCGCGCCATGATATTGCCCTGGCGCGCCGGCGTGGTGCTGCCGCCGATGGCGCGGGTAAGGCCGTCTACGGCATCGCTGATGTCCACCGTCCGCATCTGAATACCCGTGGCTTTGGCCACCAGTGCCGCATGCTCTAGACTCTCGACACTCGACGTCTTATAGGGCATCCGTACACCGATCACGTTCTCCGGCCCCAGCGCCTCGGCGGCGAGGTACGCCACCACCGAACTGTCCACGCCGCCCGAGAGTCCCAGCACGGCGTGCTTGAACCCGCGCCGTCGCGTCAGCTCATCGCGGATGAACTCAACCAGCCACTTGCGGGTGAGCTCGGCTTCGATGGCGATGGGGTCGTCGGGCGTCGGGCGTCGAGCGTCTGGCGTTTCATGCTTGACGCCCGAGGCCTGACTCACAGCCGCGGCGCGCCGCCCAACGCTCGACGCTCGACGCTCGACGCTCGACGGCCGAGCCGCCGAGCCGCCGAGCCGCCGAGCCGCCAATAAATGAGGCAACCGCATCGCCAGGTCCGACAGCAGCGGCATATCGGCGCGGGCGCGGGTGATCTCCTCGAGCGGCAGTTCCGCGCGAATCAGCGCATCCTCGAACACGGGGCCGCGCACCAGCAGGTCGCCCCGCGGACCCGCCACGATCGAGCCGCCCGGGAAGGCCTTGCCGCCCTCGAACCCCACCAGCTGCGCCACCGCCACGTAAATCCCATGCTCACCGGCCATGTCCTGCGCCATCCGCTCCCAGCGAGAGAGACTCGACGGTCGCTGGTCATCGGCGTCCGGCGTGATGCCGCGGGCCGGGCTCGCGCTCGGCACCAGCAGCAGCTGAGCGCCGTCGAGTGCCGCGAGCATCGGCATGACGCTGTGCCAGGCATCTTCGCAGATGATGACCGCGGCCCGACCCCAGCGGGTGTCGAACGCCTCGACCGAACGACCCGGCTCGACGAACCGTTCCTCGTCGAAGACGCCGTAGGTGGGCAGGAATACCTTGCGATGCACATGGCGGATTCCGGCATCGTCACCGCCCAGCGAAGCGTACATCGCCGAGTTGTGCAGGGTGTTGTCATGGACCTCGTAGAACCCGATGCAGATGTCGAGGGGCGGCGCGCCGCTCTCGGCATGGACCTGTGACAGGTCGGCAAACAGCTCCGGCGCCGTGCGGGCCAGTTCCCGGACACCGCCCTCCAGGAAATATCCGGTCAGCGCCGCTTCGGCGGTGACCACCAGGTCGGGCGCGTGCTCGGCCGCAGCGAGCTGGCCAAGAATCTCGCCCAGCCGGGCCAGATTCTGCCGGTAGGCGCCCTTGGTGGGACGGAATTGGGCAATGGCGATGCGGAGCATTGGTGGGTAATCTAATGACGGCTGGACGGCTGGACGGCTGGTGAGACGGCTAGTCGGTTGGACAGCTGGACGGCTGGCTAGACGGCTAGTCGGTTGGACGGCTGGACGGCTGGTGAGACGGCTCGTCGGTTGGACGGCTGGACGGCTGGTGAAACGGCTAGTCGGTTGGACGGCTGGACGGCCAAGTCTTACTTTCGAGTTCCAGCCGTCTAGCCGTCCAGCCGTCTAGCCGTCCAGCGTAGCCGCCTAGCCGTCTCTCACGGAGTCCCGAATGTCATCGAACGCTCTCACCGCGCTTTCCGGCGTCATCAACGCCTGCGAAGCCCTGCCCAACGTGATCACTGGCGGCCAGCCGAGCGCCGAGCAGCTGGCGCAGTTCAAGGCCGCCGGCGGCGCGCTGGTCCTCGACATCCGCGATCCGATGGAACAGCGGCCCTTCGACGAGCCGAAGCGCGCCGCGGAGCTCGGCCTGGAGTACGTCAACGTCCCCATCTCACCGGGTGCCACCAGCGACGAGAAGATGGAACGGATCCTCGAGACCCTCCGGGCGCACCGGGACGAAACCATCTTCTTTCACTGCGGCAGTGCCAACCGGGTGGGCGGGGCCATGCTGGCCTATCTGATGCTCGACCAGCAGATGGCGGAGGACGACGCCATCGAGCGCGCCATGGCCATCGGGCTTCGCAGTCCGGAATACCTGCAGTGGGGCCTCGATTACGCCCACCGCCACGCCAACAAGTCCTGAACCTTCGGAGCAACGGAATGAGACGACAGCTGCTCGCCGCACTGCTGCTGGCGGGTGCGGCACCGCTCGCTGCCCAGCAGGTCAAGCCGATCGATCCGGCCAACCTGGACACGACCTGCAGTGCGTGCGAGGACTTCTTCACGTACGCCAACGGCGGCTGGCTCAAGCACAACACCATCCCCGCCGACAAGGCCGCGTGGGGCAGCTTCAACGAGCTGCAGGAAGCCAACTATACCGCGCTGCGCCAGACGCTCGAGGCAGCTGCCGCCGATCCCGGTCCCGATGCCGACACGCGCCGCCTTGGCCTCTTCTACGCCAGCTGCATGGACACGACCACTATCAACCGGGTCGGGGCAGAGCCGATCCGGCCGATGCTGGATGACATCGCGGCGCTGCGGACCCGGGCTGACGTGGAGCGGGAGATCGCGGCACTGCAGAACGCGGGCGTCGGCGCCGGGTTCTCGTTCCGCTCCGGTCAGGACGACAAGAACAGCAGCCGGGTCATCGGCCAGCTGTCACAGGGTGGCCTCGGGCTCCCCGACCGGGACTACTACCTGAAGACAGACTCGTCTTCCGAGGCGCTCCGTAGCCAGTACCGTGAGCATGTGACCCACATGCTGGCCCTGGTGGGCGTCGGCAGCAGGCAGGCAGAGGCCGCGGCGGATCGCGTGCTGGCGCTGGAAACCGCGCTGGCCCAGGCCTCCATGACCCGGGTCGAGCGGCGCAACCCGGACAGCACCTATCACCTGCTCACCCTCGCCAACCTGCGGACCCTCACTCCCGGCTTCGGCTGGAAAACGTTCCTGGCCGCGCGAAGGGCGCCGGCACTCGGCGACGTCAACGTTTCGCAGCCGCGTTTTTTCCAGGCGCTCGACTCACTCCTCAGCGCCGTCCCGGTCGAGACCTGGCGCGACTACCTCGCCTGGCAGACAGTCCACACCTACGCATCATCGCTTGGCAGCGACCTCGAGGAAGAGAACTTCCGGTTCAACAGCACCGTCATGCGGGGCGTGACCGAAATGCAGCCGCGCTGGAAGCGCTGCATCGAGGCGACCGACCGCTCTCTCGGCGAGATCCTGGGGAAGGCGTTCGTCCGCACCCATTTCACGCCCGAAGCCAAGGCCCGGGCGCAAACGATGGTGAAGAACATCCGTGCCGCGCTGCGCGAGCGCATCGGGCAGCTCGACTGGATGAGCGCTGCCACGAAGCAGAGGGCCTATGCCAAGCTCGACGCCATTGTCCAGAAGATCGGGTATCCCGACACGTGGCGTTCGTATGATGGCCTGGAGATTGTGACACAGCCCTATGGCGTGAACATCATGCACGCGCGCATGTTCGAGGTGAAGCGCAGTATCGACAAGATCGGCAAGCCGGTGGATCGCACCGAGTGGAGCATGACACCCCCTACGGTGAACGCCTACTACCGGCCCAGCATGAATGAGGTCGTCTTCCCGGCCGGCATCATGCAGCCGCCCTTCTTCGATCCCGAGGCCGATGACGCCGTCAACTACGGCGGCATGGGTGCGGCCATCGGCCACGAGATCTCACACGGCTTCGACGATCAGGGCCGGAAATACGACGCGAAGGGCAACCTGTCAGGATGGTGGTCCGACGCGGATGCAGCCGCCTTCGACCAGCGCGCCCGGAAGGTGGTGGAGCAGTTCGACGGCTTCGTCTCGGTAGACACGTTCCATGTGAACGGCAAGCTCACGCTGGGCGAAAACATCGCCGACTTCGCCGGGCTTACGATTGCCTATCACGCCTTCCGGAAATCACTCGAGGGGAAGCCGGAGCCCGCGCCTGTCGACGGCCTCACGGCCGACCAGCGCTTCTTCCTTGCGTGGGCGCAGATCTGGCGGCAGATGACACGGCCGGAAACCGCCAAGCTGCTGGTCAATGTGGACCCGCACTCGCCGGCACGGTGGCGCGTGAATGGTCCCCTCGCCAACATGCCGGAATTCCAGGCCGCGTTCAAATGCCAGGCGGGAGACCCGATGGTGGCGCCGGCGGAGGCGCGGGCAAGAATCTGGTAATCGAAAAAAGGTAGGGGCGGCCCGCGGGCCGCCCCTACCGTATTACGTCACGCCATACATATCAGCGTTACCGCGGTCCCCTCCGTCCGCCTGCCCCACCACCACCGCCACCGCCATGCGATGGTTCAGGCCGTGGCGCGCTCGCGCGTGCCGGGGCCGCACTGCTGCGGGGCGGCGGAGCCGACCTGACCGACGGCTGCGAACGCGGCGCTGAACGCACCGGTGCTGACCGCGGTTGCGGCGCTGGATGCTCCACCCGGCGCGGGGGCTCGGCGCGCTCGGCCGGGCGGCTCACGCGTGGCTCGGCCGCTCGGCTGCTCGGCGGCGCGGCGCGTTCGATCGTGGGTGCGGAACGGGGTTCTGCCCGTCGCTGCAGCTGGGGCTCACCCTGGCTGCGCGAGGGCGGAGAGCGGCGTTCAACGGTCGCCGGTCGACGGGACCCGCTCGATTCTCGACGCTCGGCGCTCGACTCCCGAGGCTCGGCGCTTGACTCCCGACGCTCAGCGCTCGATTCCCGACGCTGCGGACTCGACTCCTGACGCTCCACACTCGGCGTCCTGCGCTCAACACTCGACGCTCGACTGCCGGCTCCCGCCGCCCGGCGCCTCGGCTCCGCATTGCCCGGTTCCGCCGCGCTGGCCGCCGGCGGGCGTCCCATGTCGCCCGACGTAGTGCCACGCCGCACCGGCGCCGGATTGTAGACCGTGTTCACGCTGCGGACAGGCGTCCCTGCCATGCGATCGCGGTACGGCACGCCATCCCACAGACGGTCAGACTGCTTGAATGCCGACGGCGTGGTGTAGCGCTGGCGGTAGCCGATCACGCCAGGCCCGCCGCTGTAATACGGGTAGTAGGTGGGATAGCCGTAGTACCGGACCGGCCGGTAATAGTAGCCGTAGTACCCATAGTAGTACGGGTCGTAGTATGGCCGGTAATAGTAGGGCGACCCCACATGCACCGACACGCTGAAGCGATACGGCGAGTAGTAATAGGGATCGCAGTACCAATCGTAGAACGGGTCGCAGCGGTACGACGAGTAGTAGTACGAGGGCGTGTAGACTACCGCCGGCGCCCCGTAGCTCACACTGGCGTATTCGCTCTCGTAGACGTCGTAGGTGACGTAATCGTAGTCGTAACGGCCGCTCGCCATCCGCTGCACGATATCATCGAGCACCGGCTCCGGATCGGAACCAGGGTCCTGGGCATTCAGGGCGTCATAGTCCCAGTGCTCGTTGATGGCGAAGGCGTCGAACCGGAACGGATCCCGGGAAACTGCGGCGTAAATGGCGCCCTGCCCCGAGCCCGCCTCTACCGTGAAGGTTTCGCGGTCGCCCCGGTCCCTCAGCTCGTAGGTGTGCCGGCCCCGGACGTAGTTGTCATCATCCGGATCGAGAGGAAAGAGCACGCGAACGCGGCCATCCGGGTCGGCATGCAGCACCACCAGGAAGCCATCGTCGTCGGTGCGGATCTTGACCTTGCCCCGCTCGCCCCGCACGAACTGGCGGTCGTTATTGAGCTCGATCCGGACCGGCGGATCCTGCGCGGCAACCGCCACGGCGGGAACCGGCGCGGGGACCAGAAGGGAAAGGAGGACTGTGGCGAACATGTCTCGCCTCCGGATTGCTGAAACCTTACGGATGGACCTGCAACGGCCATCTTGAAACTGCGAGCCCCGTGCCATGGGACCAAGTCATTATGGGGTAAACACTTGGGCTCCAAGCTTGGTTCCGGGCCGTCCGTCCGTGAGGACGCAGGGGTCTTCGGTCTTCAGTCTTCTGTCGTCGACGACCGACGACCGATGGCTGACGACCCCTTAGGGCTCCCTTACCCAATACAGCCGCATCTCGCTGACCTTCTCGCCTTCCGTCTCGCAGAACATGGCCCCTCGGATGTCGATCCACTGGCCCGTGCGACGGCGGCGGAAGACGCAGCGGTATTCGGTCGAGAACCAGGGGCCGGCGGCGAAGATCTCGCCCGACGAGAAGGTGATCTCCGACTGGTGGTACGGCGTTTCCACCCAATAGTCCCGGATGGCCGCCATGCCCCGAATCGGCGCGGCATGGGGACTGGGGATGAACACTGCCTCGTCGCTGAACACGCTCAGCAGGAGTTCAACGTTCCCCTTGGCCCACCCCTTGCCAAACGTGTCCACCAGCAATCGACCCAGCGCCCGCGTATCGGGCTGCGTCACTTCCTCAATTGGCTCGTCCATGCCCATGAACATATACGTCCGGAGCGCGCGGTGGGTTGGGCTCCTGCTCTGCCTGACGGTCGCCCGGCCCCTGGCAGCACAGCTGCCCTGTCAGGCGCCCTCCGGATCTGCCTCAGCGGAGGGATGGGCCAGCCTGCGGCAGGATTCGCTCGACGCAGCGGAGCAACACTTTCGCAGGGCGTTGTTTCTCTGCAGCACCAACCTCGACGCCATCACCGGGAACGGCTACCTCGCACTGAGGCGCGGCCAGCCAGCCCGGGCGGACTCGATCTTCACCCGGGTGGTCGCCAGGGACAGCGCCAACGGCGACGCCTGGATCGGGCTCGCGCTCGCGCGCGAACGGCTGGGCGATTCGGCCGGCGCAGTCGGTGGCGCCCGCCGGGCACTCCGGATTGCACCCCGGGATCCGACCGCGAGCGCTGTCCTCGACCGCCTCACCCCCGGCTGGCGGCGGCCCGCCCTCGGTGCAGCCCGCCGCGCGCCCAGCCTGCAGCTCGCGTCCCGCGTCCGGGGAACCCGCTTCGAGGTACTCCGGAACGGCCAATGGCG
The DNA here is from genome assembly GCA_966249295.1 of uncultured Gemmatimonadales bacterium. Taxonomy (GTDB): domain Bacteria; phylum Gemmatimonadota; class Gemmatimonadetes; order Gemmatimonadales; family GWC2-71-9; genus CAMLHP01. The sequence continues at coordinate 2,795 of CBINCZ010000005.1, read as the reverse complement.
TCCGATCTGGCTCAAGGGCGTCAACATGGGCGTGGCGCTGCCGGGAAAATTCCCCTCGGAGTTCCCTGCCGATTCCGCCCTCTACGCAGACTGGTTCCGACTCATCGCGGCGAGCCATGCCAACACCGTGCGGCTCTACACCATCCTGCCGCCTGAGTTCTACCGCGCGTTGCGCGGCTGGAACGTTGAGCATCCCGACGCGACCCTCTGGCTGGTGCATGGGGTCTGGACCGAGCTGCCTGAGGAAGGCGCTTTCGACGCGCCCGACTTCCAGCAGCAGTTCAGAGCCGAGATGCACCGGGTGGTGGATGTGATTCACGGGCACGCTGAGCTTCCGCCGCGTCCGGGGCACGCCAGGGGCCGCTACGATGCAGACGTATCGCGCTGGACGATGGCCTTCATCATCGGGCGCGAGTGGGAACCCTTTGCGGTCAAGGCATTCGACCAGCAGCACCCCGGCTCGGCGCCCTACCAGGGACGCTTTCTCACGTCTGCCGGCGCTCCTGCCATGGATCGCTGGCTGGCCGAACAGTGCGATACTATGCTGGCCTACGAGTTCGACCACTGGAATGCGCTGAGGCCCATCGCCTATACCAACTGGCCCACGCTCGACCCGCTCACCCATCCCACCGAGTCGAGTGGCGATGAAGAGCGCGCCTGGCGCCGCCGCGCAGGACGACAGGCTGAAGGCAACCGGCTGGAATACGACAATGATGCGATCGGCCTCGACGCCGAGCTTATCCATCCCTCGGCGACCAATCCGGCCGGGTGGTTCGCCAGCTTCCACGCGTATCCCTACTATCCCGATTTCATGCTGTACGACCCGGGCTACAGCAGGGCGCGCTCGCCCGAGGGACGGTCCAATTACTTCGGCTATCTGACCGATCTGGTACGCCATCACCAGAGCATGCCGGTGCTGATCGCCGAGTATGGCGTGCCCTCGAGTCGGGGCGATGCCCACATCCAGCCGCAGGGATGGGATCATGGCGGGCACGATGAGCAGGCGATGGCGCGCATTGATGCCCGGCTCACCCGGGAACTGCACGCGGCGGGTACCGCGGGCGGGCTCATCTTTGCGTGGATCGACGAGTGGTTCAAGCGCAACTGGGTGGTGACCGACTTCGAGCTCCCGATCGAGAACAATCGTCGCTGGCACAACGTGATGGATGCGGAACAGAACTACGGGCTGATCGGCATGTACGCCGGCGACTCGGCGACACGCCCGGAGCCGGGTGGTGATGCGGAGCGCTGGCGCAACTTGCCGGTGGTGGCGAGGGGCGAGGGGATGTTGCGGGGACTGCGTGTGGGGAGTGATGCGGCGTTTGTCTACCTGGCGTTGGACGTCGAGCGTCAAGCGTCAAGCGTCAAGCGCCCGACGCTCGACGCCCGACGCTTGACGCTCCAGATCGCCATCTCCACCTATCGTGACTCCACAGGCCAGCACCGGCTTCCCCGCACCGGCGTCACCTCGCCGCTTGGGTTCGAGTTCCTGGTGGACTTGCCGTCGCCCGACAGCGGCTTCATTCGGGTCCTGCCGGAGTACAACCGCTACGCGCCCATTGCCGACCCCAAGACCGGGGACGACCTGGGCCGGTTCTATCACCGGCCGATCACCATCCTGAATCGCGACGACGGGCGGTTCGACCCCATGTTCGTCATCACCAACCGGGAGCGGTTCGGACGGGACGGCACGTTCTTCCCGGCACAGGGCGTCGATCGCGGCAGGCTGCGCTTCGGACAGGCAAGCGCATCCACGCTGGCCGACTGGTATCTTGATCGCGAGGCGGGGCTGGTGGAGATCCGCATCCCATGGGACCTGCTCAACGTGAGCGACCCGTCGTCCCGCACCATTCTCTATGAGCGGAATGCAACAGGCGACTTTGGCACCGTGACCGCCGGCGATTTCCAGTTCCTTGTCGTGGCACAGGACAGGAGGACGGGCGCCGTGGAACAGATGGGGCCGTCGCGCGGGTGGCGCTGGGAGGGCTGGACCGATCCCGTGTGGTTTGCAAGGCCCAAGGCAGCGTATGATTCCCTCACTGCAACCTGGGGAGCCATTCGATGATTCGACGGGTGCTGGCCGTGGCGGCGCTCATGGTTGCGTCCTTCTCCCACCTCTCTGCGCAGGCGCCGGAAGGCGACCGGCACTGGGAAGCCGGCAGCTTTGACCAGGCGCGACAGGCGTACGAGCGCGAGCTGGCCACCAACCCCCGCAGTGTGCACTCGCTCTTTCGCCTCGGTGTGCTCGCCGCGTGGAGAGGCGACCTCGATTCCGCACTGGCCCTGGCGGCCAGCGCGCGCAGCATCGAACCGCATGATCCGGACGTCCGCCTGCTCGAAGCACAGATCCTTTCGTGGCAGGCGAAACTGCCCGCGGCCATTGCGCACTACGACTCCGTCATCACCGACAACCCTGACCGGCTCGACGCCCAAGTGGCGCGGGCCCGGGTACTGGCCTGGGCCGGACGGTTTGACGAGTCCGACACCGCGTACGCCGCCATCCTCCAGCGTGATCCCGGCAATCCCCAGGCGCTGGCGGGGCGAGCGGAGGCGCGCGCCTGGCGGGGCGATCTCAAGGGCGCCGAAGCGATGTACCAGTCGGCGCTCAGCTCCGACAGCGCCAACACCGCGGCTCGGCTAGGCCTCGCCACCGTGCATTTCTGGCAAGGGCACTCCGCGCTGGCGCGCCGGGAGCTCGATCCCATCCTTGCCGCCGAGCCCAATAATCGCGATGCCCAGATGCTGGATCGCGCCATCCGGCTGGCGCGCCGCTCGTTCGTGGAGCTTGCGGCCGG
>CBINCZ010000004.1:0-19334 GCA_966249295.1 uncultured Gemmatimonadales bacterium | reverse complement strand
CTTAGCTCTTAGCTCTTAGCTCTTAGCTCTTAGCTCTTAGCTCTTAGCTCTTAGCCCTTAGCTCTTAGCTCTTAGCTCTTAGCTCTTAGCTCCAATCCCCCCAGCACCTCCCGAGGATCCTCCATGGACCTCCGCAGTGAACTCGAGCAACATCTCGGTACCGCGTATCGCCTGCAGCGTGAACTGGGTGGTGGCGGCATGTCGCGCGTCTTCCTCGCCGATGAAGTGCGCCTTGGCCGCCAGGTCGTGATCAAGGTCCTGAGCCCCGAACTCACCCAGGGATTGAACATCGAGCGGTTCGAGCGGGAGATCCGGCTCGCCGCTTCCCTTCAGCAGGCCAATATTGTCCCGCTCCTCGCGGCGGGTGACGTGGGGGGCATCCCGTGGTTCACCATGCCCTACGTCGAGGGCGAATCGCTCCGGGCACGGCTGGCGCAGGGCCCGCTGCCGATCGCCGACGTCGTGGCGGTGCTGCGCGACGTGACCCGGGCGCTGGCCTATGCCCATGCGCGCGGCGTGATCCACCGCGACATCAAGCCGGACAACGTGCTGCTCTCCGGCAATACGGCCGTCGTCACCGACTTTGGAATCGCCAAGGCCATCAACGCGTCCCGCCGAGAGGAGGAGCACGATGGCACTGGTGCCCTGACCCAGCTCGGTACCGCGCTTGGCACCCCAGCCTACATGGCACCGGAACAGGTGGCGGGCGATCCCGGGCTCGATGCGCGGGCAGATCTCTATGCCCTGGGCTGCATGGCGTACGAGCTGCTGACGGGCAGTCCGCCCTTTGCCGGCCGGACGACGCAGAAGATCATGCTGGCACACATGAGCGAAGCGGTGCCCGCCATCGCGCCCGTGCGTCCCGACTGTCCTCCCGCCCTGAGCGACCTCGTGGGTCGGCTGCTGGAGAAGGATCCCGCTGACCGACCGCAATCTGCAACCGATGTGCTGACGCTGCTGGAGACGGCAGCCACACCGGCCGGGGCAACTCTTGCGCTGCCCCCGGCCGGCGCGTGGTGGAGGGCACTGCTCGTCTATTTCGTCCTGGCTGTAGTGCTGGCGATCGTGGCGAAGGTGGCGGTCAACGCGATCGGATTGCCTGACTGGGTCTTTCCAGGCGCCGTCATCATCATCGGGCTGGGGCTGCCATTGCTGTTCCTCACGGCCTACGTGCAGCGTCTCGCACGGAGGGCGGCCGCCGTGACACCGACGCTCACCCCTGGAGGCAGCGCGGTGCGGCCAAGGAGCGGCACGGTGTCGTCGCTCGCGATCAAGGCCAGTCCACACCTGACCTGGCAGCGCGCACTGCGAATCGGCGTGTACGCCTTTGGCGGGTTCGCGATTGCCGTGGCGGCATTCATGGGATTGCGTGCGGCCGGGATCGGTCCGTGGGGTTCGCTCTTCGCCGCCGGGAAACTGGCTCCCGACGACCGGATCGTGGTAGCCGACCTGGCGGTGGCCCCGGGCGATTCGGCACTGGCGCCGATCCTGGGTGAGGCAGTGCGTGCGGCCATCGGCCAGTCCCGCTCGGTGCGCCTGGTGGAGCCGGCGGAGATCGCGGCGGTCCTGCAGCAGATGAAACGGACACACGACCTGCCACTCAACCTCGCAACGGCGCGCGAAGTCGCCCAGCGCGCGGGAGCGCAGGCGGTGCTCGGCGGCCGCCTGGCGCGGGTCGGCACTGGCTACGCTGTGAGCCTCAACCTCACGGGCGCGCAGGACGGTGCCACGCTGGTGTCGGAGCAGGGCACGGCCGACGGACCCGGAGACCTGCTACAGGTCGTTGATGAACTCAGCCGCAAGCTGCGCGGCCGCATGGGAGAGTCACTGAAGCAGGTGCAGCAGAGCGTGCCGCTGGCCCGCGCCACGACCGCCTCACTCCCCGCACTCCGCAAGTACAGCGAAGCGGTGCAGGCCAACGATGTGGATCAGGATTACGACCGTGCCGTGCTCGCGGCGCGGGAGGCGGTGCAACTGGACAGCACCTTCGCGCTGGCATGGCGCAAGCTCGCCATCGCGCTCTCCAATGCCAACGGGCCGTCAGCTGCAATCGACTCGGCCCTGGAACAGACCGCGCGTTACGCCGACCGCCTCCCCGACCGGGAGAAATATCTTGCGCTCGGGGCCTACTACCAGCGCTCGCGCACCGCAGCCGATCGAGGCAAGGCCTTTGCCGCCTACCGTGCTGCCTATGCGGCCGACTCGACCAATTACGTGGCGGCCAACAACCTGGCGTCGATCTATTCCTCTCAGGAAAAGTACGACAGCGCGCTCCGCTACATCAGACGTGAACGTCAACTGCAACCCGGCGCCCGCTACGCCGCCTCCCTGGCGCTCAACACGTTGCTCGCCTCGGGAGTCGATTCGGCAACGCGGCTGTTCCAGGCGATGCCGGAACTGGCAAGCGACCCAAGCGCCCCGCTTATTCGCGCCATCTTCTACCTGACCCGGCAGCAGCAGGATTCAGCGGATCGCATGCTGGAGCGTATGCGTACCTCGCCGGCGTTGCCCCTTCGTACCAGCGGGCTCCAACTCTCCGCCATGGACGCCAGCATCCACGGCAGGATGAATGATGGGGCGTCGTATTTTCGCGAATTGATGAGGCTGCAGGCTGCCAGCGGCGCGGCGCCCCAGATCCCCGAGCTGTTCGATGCGATCACCAGCATCCTGATTCGTGGCGCGCCCGCCGAGGGCGTGAAGCTGCTCAGTGATGTGCTGGAGGATTCCGCCTGGGCCGCCGCGAAGCCGAGCGACCGACCCTACCTGACCATAGCCTCGCTCTACGCGCGGGTCGGGCACCCGGCACAGGCCCGGACACTCCTGGCGCAGGGACTCGCGGCCGATCCGACACTCAAGGCTCCCGATGCCCAGGCAAGAATCGCAGGTATCAGGGGAGACATCGCCCTCGCGGAGGGCCGGCCAGCCGAAGCACTGCAACTTTACCGGACCGCGGCTGTCGGCACCGATGGGGCACCCCGCTGCGAGCCTTGCACCGACTATGACCTGGCTCGCACCTTCGACCAGGGCGGCCAGTCCGATTCCGCGATCGCCTATTTCGAGCGGTATCTGGCACAGCCGAAGCTGATACTCTGGTCCATTGACGCCGGGCTCATGCAGCCGCCGGTCGAGCGCCGCCTGGGTGAGCTGTACGAGGAGCAGCACGACCGCGCCAAGGCCATGCAGCATTACTCGGCGTTCGTTGATCTCTGGCGGGATGCCGATGCCGACCTGCAACCGATGGTGGCAACTGTGAAGAAGCGGCTCGGGGAACTCGCTTCGCGCTGAGCGCTGAGCGCTTTTGCTTTCAGCCCTCAGCCTTTAGCTTTCCGTCCCATCCATGTTCACCCCGAAGCTGTTCACCACCCTCAAGACCTACGACCGGCACCAGCTCGGTTCCGACATCGTTGCCGGTTTCATTGTGGGCGTCGTGGCCCTTCCACTCGCCATCGCATTTGCCATTGCCAGCGGGGTGGGACCGGCGCGCGGTCTCTACACCGCGATCGTGGCGGGCTTCCTGATATCCGCGCTGGGCGGATCGCGGGTGCAGATCGGCGGACCCACCGGCGCATTCGTGGTGATCGTGGCGGGGATCGTGGCCAGGTACGGCGTGGACGGCCTGCTGGTGGCCACTTTCATGGCCGGCTTCATCCTCCTGCTTTTCGGGCTCTTCCGGCTGGGCACCGCGATCAAGTTCATCCCTTACCCCGTCGTCGTCGGCTTCACCAGCGGGATCGCGGTCGTCATTGTCTCCAGCGAGGTTCGCGACTTTTTCGGCTTCCAGATGGAATCGGTTCCCGCCGACTTCCTGGAACGGTGGCGCGCGTTTGCCCATGCCGCACCAACGCTCAACCCGTGGGCACTGGGTGTCTCGCTGGCGTCGCTCGCCATCATGATCTGGTGGCCCAGGGTGAGCCGGCGCATGCCGGGACCCTTCGTGGCCCTGATCGTCATGACGCTGGTGGCCAACCTGTTCCACTTCCCGGTGGAGACGATCGGCAGCCGGTTCGGCGTCCTGCACGCCGGGCTTCCCACGCCCACGCTGCCGCACATCACCGGCGCCGAGATCAAGCTGCTGATCGGCCCGGCGTTCACCATTGCGCTGCTCGGCGCAGTGGAATCGCTGCTGTCAGCGGTGGTGGCCGACGGCATGATCGGCGGGCGTCACCGCTCCAACGTGGAGCTGGTGGCCCAGGGCGTCGCCAATATCGCGAGCCCCATCTTCGGGGGCATTCCCGCCACCGGCGCCATCGCCCGCACCGCCACCAACATCAAGAACGGCGGACGGACGCCGGTGGCCGGCATGGTACACGCGCTGACGCTGCTGGTCATCACGCTGTTCGTGGGCAAGTATGCCGCAGTCATTCCGCTCGCCGTCCTCGCGGCGATCCTGGTCATCGTGGCATACCACATGAGTGAATGGCGCACGTTCCGGAGTGTGCTGAGCGCCCCACGCAGCGACGTGCTGGTGTTGCTCGCCACGTTCCTGCTCACGGTGCTTGTCGATCTCACGGTCGCCATCCAGGTGGGGATGGTGCTCGCTGCCTTCCTGTTCATGAAGCGGATGGCGGAGGTAACCAACGTTTCGGTCGTCACCCGCGAGCTGGCGGAACCGGCCGCGCCGAGCAGCGATGTTTCGGGCGCGGTCTTCCAGCGTGACGTGCCGAAGGGCGTGGAGGTCTATGAGATCAACGGCCCGTTCTTCTTCGGGGCCGCAGAGTCGTTCAAGAACGCGGTCGGCCAGGTGGCCAGCCGTCCGAAGGTGCTGATCATCCGGATGCGGAACGTGCCCGCCATGGATGCCACGGGCCTCAGCGCGTTCAAGGACCTGGTGCGACAGAGCCGGCGCGAGGGCACGCATGTCTTCATCACCGAGATCCACGCCCAGCCGATGGTGGCCCTGTCCCGCTCCGACCTGTTCGATGAGCTGGGCGAGGAGAACGTCCTGGGCACCCTCGATGAAGGTCTCGAGCGCGCCCGCGCGCTCGTCAGTGCCCAACCTTCCTGATTTCTTAACGGAATCTCAACAGGCCGAGCGCTAGACTCTTCAGCGGACGACGAATCTGTCCGCTGGAGGGAGCATGCGTACTCGGATCTACCGGGCCATTCCCGCACTGCTGTCCGGCATCCTGCTGGGATCAGCTGCCGCGCCAGCGTCCGCAGGAGGCATCCCCGCCTTCGCACGACGCTACGGCGTGAGTTGCGCGCTTTGCCATAATCCGGTGCCCGCGCTCACGCCCTTCGGGGAGCAGTTCGCCGCCAACGGCAACCGCATGGCGCCGGGCGAAGAGCCGGTGGATACCATCGGCACCGGCGACGACCTCCTGGCGTTGCCGCGCAGCGTCCCGCTCGCCGTCCGGCTCGATGCCTACGTGCAGAGCTACGCCAATGGCCGTGCCGTCACCGACTTCCAGGCGCCTTACTCGCTCAAGGTGCTCTCAGGCGGATCCCTGTCGAAGTCGTTGTCCTACTACTTCTACGCCTTCCTGTTCGAGCGCGGGGAAGTCGGCGGCGTGGAGGATGCCTACCTGTACGCCAACGACATCGGCGGCGCGCCGGTGGACGTGATGGTGGGGCAGTTCCAGGTCTCCGACCCGATGTTCAAGCGCGAGCTGCGGCTGTCATTCGAGGACTACGCGGTGTACCGCGCCCGCCTCGGCGATGTCCCCTCCGACCTGACCTATGACCGAGGCCTGCTGGCGTCGGCCGACGTGGCGGGCTTCACGCTGAGCGGCGTGGTGGTCAACGGCAATGGCCGGGGCGCGGCGGGCGAGGATCGTCACTTCGACTCCGACGCCGGCAAGACGTTCGCGCTGCATGCCACCCGCGACCTTCTCCCCGGCGTCCGTGTGGGGGCCTTCGGCTACACCGGACGCACCACCAGCGAGACCGTCCACGACGTGACCCACATGCTGGGCGCGGATGCCACGATATCGCACGGCCCCTTTGAGCTCAACGTGCAGTACCTGCACCGCTCCGACTCACGGCCGTTCTACACTGCCACTGATTCCGCCGCCAGCCTCGATGGCGGCTTCGCCGAGCTGCTCGTGCGACCGTCGGGCTCCCGCTGGCATGGATTTGCGCTGTACAACCTGATCGATGCCGATCGCCCCGTGCTGAGCGTGCGCCTGGGCGGTCCCGCCCTGGTAAAGCGCTATGAAACCGTGTCAGGCGGCGTCGGCTATCTGCTCCGCCGCAACCTGCGGCTCACCGGCGAAATGACCTACGACATCAGCCAGGAGGAAGCGCGATGGACGCTCGGCGCCGTCTCGGCATTCTGACGGTCGCAGCGGCCCTCCTGCTGATCGCTGCCGGGCCGCTCGCGGCACAGGGCGACGCCGCTCTTCCAGACGGCGTGACGCCCGCCATGGTGGCGCAGGGGAAGAAGGTCTTCAGCGGCAAGGGCCTGTGCGTGGCGTGTCACGGCGATGCCGGCAAGGGTGGCCTCGCGCCGTCGCTGCGGGACAGCGTGTGGATCCACAGTCAGGGCAGTTATGGCGAGATCGTGGCGCAGGTGCGCCGGGGCGTACCCGCCGAGAGCTCAGCCACCAAGCTGGTCATGCCACCGCGCGGTGGCAGCACCATCAGTGATGCGGAACTGGCCGCTGTTGCGGCCTACGTCTGGTCGCTGCGACTGGAAAAGGGGAAGTAGCCATGGCGACCAGGCGCCTCATACTGGCCCTCGCAGTGCTGTCAGCTCCGCGGGTTGCGTACGCACAGGAGCAGCACATGAAGCACCACGGTGATATCAGCATCCCAGAGGCACTGCAGGCGGAGCATCACGAGATCCATGAACGACTGGTGGCGGCCACGAAACTGCCGGGGCCGGTCGGCGATGCGGCCCGGCAACTCGCGGCCGTCCTGCACCCGCACTTCCAGCGCGAGGAGCAGATCGCCCTGCCACCACTCGGCCTGCTGGCGCCGCTGTCCCGGGGTGAATACAGGCCGGAGATGGCACGCGTGCTCCCCATGACCGATTCCCTGCGAGCGGAACTGCCGAGGATGCTCGAAGAGCACGTCGCCATTGCCGCTGCCACCCGGCGAATGGGCGAAGTGGCGAAAGAGGCGAACAACGCCGAGGTCGCTGCACTCGCCGAGGCGCTCGCGTTGCACGCCAGGAGTGAGGAGCAGGTTTCCTACCCTGCGGCAATACTCGTAGGCGAGGTCGTGCGGGCCCGCCTTGCAGCCGGCCCGGGAGGGCCTAGACCATGACTTCAATAGATGACGACGGGATGCGGATACGCGCTGCGGTTCCCGGCTTCCTGCTCGCGACGCTCACCGTGTTGTTCGGTTTTGCACTTGGTGGACTCTTCGGGCTGAACGAAGACGCCATCAAGTCCCGGCTGGAGGCTCGTGCGGCGGCAGTCGAGACCACGGTATATCACGGCGACGCCGGCGCTGCTGATGCCGTGCTCGCCAAGTCGTGGACCTACATGCAGCGCGCGCACCTCCACGCCGGCGCGACGGGCACCGCCGCAGTGGCCCTGATCGGCATGCTCGTGCTGGTCGGCGCCACGCCCAGATCCGTCCGGCTGACTGGATTGCTCCTCGGGCTCGGCGCGCTGGGATACTCCGTGTTCTGGCTCTGGGCAGGATTCCGTGCTCCAGCGCTGGGCGGCACCGGCGCGGCCAAGGAATCACTCCGGTGGCTGGCCATGCCGTCCGCGGGCGCGATCCTGCTCGGCACCGTCTGCGCGCTGGTACTGGTGGCGAGAGGGGGCGTAAGGCGTAAGGCGTAGGGCGTAGGGCGTAGGGTTAGGGGCTAGGGAATAGGGGTTAGGGATCAGAGATCAGGGATTAGGGATCAAGTAGGGGTTATTGGTGGGAGCTCGGTGGAGCTACCCTCGACCCTCGACCCTGGCCCCTCATCACTTCGTCATCCTTCTGTCATCCAACCAGCAAGCCAGAGCCATCTTGTGGTGCCAACGTAGAGGCGTCCCAATCCATGGAGACGGCCTCATGTTCAGCCAGTTGCCCGAATCGTCGCGCAGCCGCCAGCGGTCGGTCTGGCAGACAGGCACATCCATCGGCGTGCATGCGCTGATCATCACCGGGGCAGTGTGGGCCACCCGCAGTGACCTGGTGGACGCCGAGGCGCGCAGCGTTGTGCCCGTCATCATGATCCCCATCGACAACCGGCCGGTGGATGCGGACCGGTCACAGCCCACCGAAACGGAGCCAATACTCGAGGCGCGGCCGGCCCCGGTCATTCCGGTCGTCACCGAAGTGCCGATCGAGGTGCCCCCGATCTCGACTCACGATCACCCGTTCGACCCTGCGGACTACGATGGTGTCGGACGCGAAGGCGATGTGGTCACGGGCGTGGCGATCGCTCCGGACTCGGCCGGGGCACGCAGCGTGGTGATTACCTCGGCGGAGGCGGATGAAGCTCCATCGCTCCTCCAGCCTGGGCCCAAGGTGGTTCCGCCCGGCATGGAGGGTATCGGCGCCCGGGTGAGGCTGCAGTTCATCATCGGCGTGAATGGCAAGGTCGAACCGCAGTCGGTCGAGGTGCTGGAGAGCTCCAATCAGGTCTTCGACGATCCCGCACGCCGGATGATCCTGCAGAGCATCTACCGGCCGGCGCGACGCCAGGGCGAAACCGTGCGAGTGCTGGTGCAGCAGGGGGTGAGCTTCACGGAGAAGGAGTGAGCCCTTTCCGCCCGGTTTTGCGCTTTATAACGGGAGGAGGTATATCGGAGGCGTTCGCGCCACGCGAACATCGCCCCACCCGACCGCCACCCTGCGATGAGCACGCTGGCGCCGCAGGCGTGCGGGCGGCAGCCCTGCGGCAAGCGCCGCTTCCCCTGGAGGGCACGACCATGAAGACAGTCCGCAGTGGTGGCCGGCGCGGATTCCGCGCGGCCGCGTTGTTGCTGGCGCTTGGGTGCGTTCCCGGCGCAGCTCGCGCACAAGGGTGCATGCCGTTGCGATTTACCTCTCCGAGCCTCGGCGGTCAGATGACCTCGTTCCTGCGACCCCATGAATGGCAGGTGGGGGTGGGATTGCGCCGGGTCGCGACCCACCGATTCTTCGTGGGCAGCGAGGAAACCGAAAGCGCGGCGCCGGGCGGCCAGCCACTGCGCATCCACCTCAATTCACTCAACCTGAGCGTGGCCTACGGACTGTCAGAACGCACCAGCCTGACGCTTGCCGTACCCATGTCGTACGGTACCGCGAGCAATGTTCACGGGGACGGGGTTCGCCACAGCAACTCGGCCGGCGGTATCGGCGATATCAGCCTCACCGGCAGCTACTGGCTGCTGCAGCCAACCCAGCATCCCTTCAGCAACGCGCAACTCAGCATCGGTGTGAAGACACCCACCGGAAGCGTTCACAAGACGGATGATTTCTTCGCAGCCGACGGAAGCGCGTCACAACAGCCCGTCGCGCAAACGCTGCAGACCGGCGATGGTGGCTTCGCAGTAACGGCGCAGCTCCAGGCGTTCCAGCGGCTCACTCCGCGACTGTCGCTCTATGGGCTGGGCTCGTACTCGGCGAGCCTCAAGGAGCACATCGATGTGTTCTGGCCGCCGGCGGGCACCGAGTGGGCAGTGCCCGACCTGTACTCGGGTCGCCTGGGCCTGGCATGGTCCGCCCTGCCGGAGCACGGCCTCTCCTTCAGCCTCGGCGGTCGCATCGACGGCACCACGTCGGCCGACCTGATCGGCGGCCATGATGATTTCTACCGTCACGCCGGTTACACGCTGTACGCCGATCCCGGCGTATCATGGGTCACCGGCTTCAACCAGTTTACCCTGAGCGTCCCGGTCCGGCTGCGGCACAACTATCTCTCGATGACGCTCTCGGACGGTACCGTACGGCCGGGCGCCGGGGGCGTGAACGACTTCGTGGTCTACTTCGATTTCAGCCGGCGGATGTGATGGGCGTCCAGCGTCAGGCGTCGGGCGTCATGAGCCGAGCGCTGAGCGCCCGACGCTCGACGGTTGACGCTGGACGGACGGTCGCCCTGGTTCTCATGCTCGCGGTTTATCCCGCGAGCTATAGTGCCGCGCAACAGGCCAAGGTGGGGGCCAGTGCGCCGGACTTCACGCTGAACGCGCTTGACTCAACCACGGTACATCTCGCGGCGCTGCACGGTCGCCCGGTCGTCATCAACTTCTGGGCGACGTGGTGCCGACCCTGCAACAATGAAATGCCTGAACTTGCCCGCCGATTTGCCCAGCACCATGAGGCAAACCTCGTGGTGCTGGCCGTGAATGCGGATGGCGAACCGGTGGACCGGATCCGACGGTTCGCCTCTGCCCTGTCCCTTCCCTTCCCGGTCCTGTCTGATCCGAAGATCAGGACGGCAACGGCCTACGGCGTCGTCCGGCTTCCGGTGACGGTCTTCGTGGACTCGGCCGGCATCGTGCGCATTGTCCACGCGGGTCCCATTCAACCCAGTCAGCTCGACGCAGCCCTCCGCACGATCCTGCCGCTCCCCACCTCCCAGGCTCACGAGCCGGAGAATTGATCCTCACAGAGCGTCGCATGGCCGGCACGTTCACGCCTAGCATCGACCGGCCCGCCCCGCACTGGGACGGAACCGGGCGGATGCGGGTACAACAGCGCGCGACGTTCCACGCGGGGCAGCAGCCACCGGCTGGGTAGACGGGCGACGGCGGATCAGCAGCACGGAGCCAATGATGAGTATGGCTGCCAGACCGGTAACCGGAGTCATGGCCTGGTCGCCCACCGCCCAGGCGAGCGCCAGCGCCACCACGGGATTCACGAAGGCATAGGTGCCGACTGCTTCCGACGTAGTCGTCCGGAGCAGCCAGGTGTAGGCCACGAACCCGACCACGGTACCGCCAATCACGAGATAAGCGAGCGCAACCATCGCCCGGCTTGACACCATCGCCGGCGACCAGGCAGCCAGCTCGCCCGACGCGCCGCTCACCACCGCCAGCACGATCCCTCCGCCCGCGAGCTGCATTGCGGTGGATTGAAAGGCCGGAACCTCCGAGAGCAGCTGCCGGGCAGTGAGGGAGCCGAGCGCCCACGAGAGGGCGGCCATGAGAAGCCAGAGCTGATCGGACAGCGGCGCTGCTCCGGCGCTTCCACTCAGCACCGCCACACCGACCATCCCGAGGATCGTACCTGCGATCACATGCTGGCCTGGCATGCGCCGGGAGCGAATCGAGTCCAGCAGCACCATCCAGAGCGGGATGGTCGCCAGCAGGAGCGCGGCGTTCCCGGACGGTACCCGCTGCTCTGCCCATGCCAGCACCGCCTGACCTGCAACGAAGAGCAAGCCACCGGCGAACGTCGCCGCAGCCCACTGGCGGGGCGTGACTCGCTGCAAGCGGCCTCTCGCTGCCAGCCAGCCAAAGAGAATCCCGGCACCGAGCAGGCAGCGTGCGGTGACGGCAAGGAAGGGCGGGATCTCCTCCACCGTGTACCTGAGCGCCAGGTAAGTGCTGCCCCAGAGGAGGTAGATGGCGGCGAAAGCCGCGATTACCAGGTGGCGTGAGGATGGGCGGGTCATGATGGCCGGCCCTCATCGCGATCAACCATGTAATGGTGGACTGCTTCATCTCGCTGGGTGAGGAAGGCGTCGTCCTCGTCAAAGAACCGGGCGCGGGAAATGTCGTCGCCCGCGAAGGCCCGGATGGAGTCTTCACTGTCCCACCAGGAGATGAACAGAAATTCGGTTTCCTCGCCCAAGGGGCGCCGCAGCACCATGACGCCCCGGTTGCCGGGCGTGGCCCTGCACTCGGCGACACCGGTGCGGTCGAGGTAGGCGAGGTAGGCATCTGCGTCGCGGGCCGCCGTGGCCCCACGCCAGATCCGCGCAACCATGGTGACGCTCACAGCAACGTGGTGCGCGCGAGGGGGCCCGCCACACGGGTCCAGAGCGTCCACCAGCGGGAAATCCAGGTCATTGTCAGCTCCTTGCGTCCAGCGTTCTAACCACCAATATTTCAAACACAGGTTAAATGCTATATTCGAGTATCTAACCTGTCAATGGCGTTTTGGAGGTTATATGCCGGATGGGGCGGAGGTCCGGGAACGGAACATCGCCAACATGGAGCTGGTGGGCGGCCGCCCGGTCGTGGATTTCGTCAACACGCTGAGCGACCGGTCGCATGCCACACCACTGGAGCGGCTGGCGAGCTATGACGAGCTGCTGCTCTGGTGCTTGCGGGAAGAACTGATCGATGAATCCGAGCAGGCCCGCCTGCACCGCCTGGCAGCCGCTCATCCACGCAAGGCCGCCGAGGCCCTGCACCAGGCTCGGCGGCTGCGGGAACTTCTGTTCCTGCTATTCGATGCGAGTGCCAATGGTCGGGTGCCGCCGACAGCGGTGCGGGAGGAGTTGAACGACTGGCTGCTCGATGCTGCACGCCATCGACGGCTCGAGCCCTCCAGTGGCGGGCTCCGCTGGCTCTGGTACCGTGGGGACGACGAACTGGACTGGATGCTCTGGCCGCTGGCCTGGTCCGCCGCCGAGCTGCTCGGCAGCGATGACCTCGGCCGGCTCAAGGAGTGCGCGCAGGCCGACTGCCGCTGGCTCTTCCTGGATCTCAGCAAGAACCGCAGCCGTCGCTGGTGCACCATGGAGCAATGCGGCAACCGGGCGAAGGCGAAGAGGCACTATGAGAGACGTAAGTCGTAGGTCATAAGTCGTGTGACTTGACGACCTGCAGTTGCTTGTATATACATGTTTCGTCGCACGACCTACGACCTACGACCTACGACCTTCGACCTACGACCTCCGACTCATGACTGCCCTCTCCATCGCCCAGACCATCGCCGCCGACTGCCTTGCGTTCCGGGTCCGTCGGGTCTCGCGCGTGCTCACCCGCCTCTATGATGAAGCGCTGCGGCCGCTGGGTATTCAGGCCACCCAGCTCACGCTGCTGAATGCCGTGACGCTCTGCGACGAGGCCAGCGACGGCGAGGGCGCGGCCATGAGCCATCTTGCCGAAGTGCTGGCCATGGACCTCACCACGCTCTCGCGCAACCTGCGTCCGCTGGAGAAATCCCGGCTGATCACCGTTTCGCCATTGCCGACCGACCGCCGAGTGCGCGTGGCGCGCGTCACGAGCTCGGGGCGGAGGCTCATCGAGAACGCGCTGCCGCTGTGGCGGCATGCGCATGCCCGTGTCGTGGAAGCGCTGGGTGAGCAGGAGGCCGAGGAGCTCAAGGGAGCCTTTGACGCAACGGTGGAGCGCCTGGCGCTCAGCGTATAGCGCTAACCGCCTAGCTCTCAGCTCCCTCATCATCCATTCCCAAGACAAGCCGCACATATCCGGCGGCCACGACGAAAAGCAGGATCGCCAGCGGGCCCAGTACCACGACCTCCGGTTGGGCGCCGAGGATGAGAAAGAGGCAGCATCCGGCTATCAGCTGCGACAGGCCCGGTCGGGCAGGCTGGCGAATGGCCGCGAGGACCTTCGCCTCGACCCGTGCGCGGAGACCGAGCGGCAAGGCCGCTTCTAGGCGGAGCGCCGTGACGAGCGAGGGTGGAATCACATCATCCGGCACGCTTGCGTCTCGCGCCGACGGATCGGAGCCAGGTTGCCGGGTCATGGAGAATCGGGCAACAGATTCATGGATTCTGTCCCTTCAATGTCTATGAGTTCGCCCCGCAGGTGCTGCAGCGCTCGCCAGAGCGAGGCCTTCACAGTGCCTTCTGCGCGCCCAAGCACTGCTGCGGTCTCGGCGGTGGACAGCCCTTCGATAATTCTCAGCAACAGCACGCGCTGCTGCAGCAAAGGCAGCTCCGCGACGGCACGCCAGAGACGAGACTGGGGGTGCAGGAACTCCAGCTCGCTTGCTTCAGTGACAGCCCGGGCGGAAGCACTCCAGAGGTGGCGGAGCCGGGTGCGCCGTCGAACGCTGCGCTGGTGGTCACGACCCACGTTGAGGGCAATCACGATGAGCCACGCACGTACCGGGCTCTCGGGCTTGCGCAGTGGAGCTGCCGCATAGGCACGGAGCCACACTTCCTGCAGCAGGTCTTCCGCCGCCACGGCGTCGGAGGCATAGGACGAGACGACCGCGAGCAGATGTCCGCTGTACTCGCGCATCCACCGGCGGAGCTCCTGCTCGGCGAGCTCCGGTGCGGACACCTGGCTCAGGCCTCGGCGGAGCGGGCCACTCGCGCGGCCGCGAGCCAGCCGACGAGCCCGAGCGCGACGACCGGACTCGCAGCCAGCGCCACCCACCAGAGCGAGGTCCGACCCACCGTCATGCCATACATCCTGTCCTGCAGGATGCGGTGCACATACCCCATGCAGAAGAGCAGCACGACCCATGCTGCCAGTACCAGCGTGATGCGCTTCGCCCGCGGGGTCCGGAACGTCAGGTTGCGGGCGCACCATGCGAGCAATCCGAGCACCAGCCCGCAGTTGATGAAAGGTTCGAGGAATTTCACGAGCCCGCTGATTGTCCTCACGGTCTCGAGGCGAACCAGTTCGGTGGGTGGAATCGGCCGGAAGGCGCCGCCCCGGTACTCCGGCCTGGTGGTGTCCGGCGGCGTCCAATTGGGCTGCACGTCGTAGACCGTGATTCGGTGCTGCAAGGCAGCGGCAGTCCGGCCCAGCACGCCCACGGTGTCATGCACAGTGAGGAATGGCGTCTTCAGATTGGGCCAGGCATCCTCTCGCGCGGCGACATATTCCGCGCGATTGACCGCAGGGCCGACCCACACGTCGAATACCACCAGACTCCCGAGCGTAACGCCCGCCACCAGCACGGCAGTCCGGATGGTATCGCTCCTGAGTTCCATCAAGGCGAGCGAGATTCCAGCAGCGAGCGGCAGTTCCCTGAAAATCAGCCAGGGCAGGCGGAAACGCAGCGCGCCCAGAACTGATGCCCACGGCATGGGGTCGGGGTGCCGCATGTGAAGATAGGCATCAACCTGCCATGCCAGATCGTACAGCACCAGCAGCGCCAGCACCAGCGCAAAATGCTTCCAGACGGAGCGTGCCATCGGAGTCTCCCGTCGTGGTGCGGTTTCCGTGATCCTGCCGGGAGAACGTCACGTGGGAGGGAGGCGGTTTACACGGCGCCCTGGGCGCTCAGCGCTGAACGCTCAGCACTTGACGCTTGGCGTCTTGCGTTGTTCACGTGCGGCCGGTAGCGTTGAAGCGTGAGATGCCGACGGCAGCTTTCCCCCCTCCTCCTCGCGCTCACCCTGGCAGCCACCCACGGTGCGGAGGCGCAGCGGCCGGGGCTTGGCGGGAGCGCGCCGGACTTCTCGCTCGTCGCCCTTGATTCGAGCACCATTCACCTCGCGGCGCTCCGGGGCCATCCCCTCATCATCGTCTTCTGGGCGACATGGTGCACTTCCTGCAAGCAGGAGTTTCCAGCGCTCGCCGATCTCTTCAAGGCGCACCGTGACGACGGATTGCTCCTGCTGGCAGTCAGCTCCGGAGGCGAGAGAGTGGCCAAGGTCCGGCGCTTCTCGGAGCAGCTTGCCCTTCCCTATCCGGTCCTGCTCGACCACAAGCAAAAAACGGCCGAATCCTACGCCGCTTTCGGGCTTCCGCTCACGGTGTTCGTGGATGCCGCGGGCCTGATCCGTTACCGGGTCCAGGGTCCGACCACCAGCGGCCAGCTGGAGGCCGGGCTGCGGGCGATCCTTCCGAAGAAGGCTGAGAGCGGGGAGCTGTGAGATGCGAGCTGAGGGCTGAGGGCTGAGCGGCGATAGCGCTCATAGCTCACGCTCATACCTCATAGCTCGCAGCTCATAGCTCACAGCTCACAGCCCGCAGCCCGCAGCTCACTCCAATCCGAACCCCGCCAGGGCAGCCCGGTAGTGCGGATTGTCGTGGTAGCCGGCGAATGTCGGTGAGCGAAGGAAGAAGGCGGTGTAGTCGCGGGCGGTAACCGAGTAGTCGAGCCAGTGCTCCATCCGGGCCGTATCCGCGATCATGGCCGCTCCCATCGCCATGAAGATGCCGTGGGCCCACTCCCCCTCGCGAACAACGGCGGCGGCAGAGTCGAGGATGGCCCGAACGCGGTCAGCGCGCCCGCAGTGAGCCATCACTTCCATCTGCTGCTGTGCTCCGGGCGAGGAGCGGAGGGACGGCATCGGCATGGCGAGGGCGCTGTCACACTCGCCATAGGAGGCCAGCGTCGCGGCATAGGCAATGCGCGGGATCAGGTCGGTGGGATTGCGCCGCACCGTGCGCGCCAGCAGCCCTCGTGCTTCGGCGCCGCGGCCGTTGTCCCGGAGCACATCGGCAAGCCTGGTCGGATAGATCGGCGTAAGCGAGTCCAGCGTCCAGGCCCGGCGCACGGACCAGATCGCCGAGTCACCCTGGCCCATGGCGTAAAAGTACCAGGTGCGGAAGAGCCAGGTCGCGGCCTGGGCCGAATCCAGGGCCAACGACCGCTCGAACTCGCGCCGGGCTGCTGGCCAGTCATGAGTATGGAAAACGGCGAGCATGCCGAGAACCCGATGGACCGCCGCCGACGTACTGTCGAGTCCCAGGGCACGGCTCGCCGCCACGGCCGATTGCCGGAAGTACTCGCCGTGATCGACCGCATTGCCGAACCCGCCGTCGCTGAAGACAGCGCGGAGAAAATACGCCTCCGCGAGCCCGGCCCAGGCCTCTGCATAGCTGGAGTCCCGCCGGATTGCGTCTGCAAAGAGCGGAATTGCCTGGTCGAGGCCCGCGGCATCGCGGCGGTCGGCGTATCCCTTGGCGCGGACCACCTGGTCATGCGCGGCCAGATCGACGCCCCGACCACGCTTCACGGCGGCGAGGTCGGCGGGATGCAGTGTGACCCGGAGCGAAGTTGCCACCTTGCGTGCCACCGAATCCTGGAGCGCGAAAGGGTCGGCGCCGAGTGCGTACTGTTCGCTCCAGAGCAGCTGCTGGCTCCGCACGTCGGTGAGCTCCACGCTCACGCGACCACCCGCCGAGGTCGACTGCAGCGTACCACTCAGCACCGCGTCGGCCCCCACCGACCGGCCCGCGGCCTGCACATCCACGTCGGTGCCCACCACAAACTTGCGTGCTGCGGTCGCGGCCGCCGCCGAGCCCACCACAGGGATGCCGAGCCGGTGCAGCTCGTCGGTGATTTCCACCGCGAGTCCCCGCCCGAAATACTCCCGCGCCGTGTCGCCGGTCCGGTCGTCGAACGGCAGCACCGCAAGGAGCCGCGGCGCGGGCGACCCGAGCCCGCCGAGACCTCTGGTCACAAACCACGCACCCAGCCCGGCCAGCGCCAGCACCGCCGTGAGCAAGGCCGCCGCCCGCCAGCGGGCGCGCTTGGGCGGTAACACCGTGAGCGGCGGCGAGGAAGGAGGGGTGCTCGCATCTTCCCGAAGTGCCACCGCGAAGCTCTCGCAGTCGGCAAATCGTTCAGCGGGTTCCCGGGCCAGTCCGCGGAGCACGGCGGCACTCATCGCCGGCGGCAGCTCGGGCCGAGTCTCGGTAATCGGTGTCGGCGTCGTGGTGAACATCTGCACCAGCATGGCCTGCACCGTCGGGCCGGCGAATGGCAGGCGGCCGGTCAGCGCTTCATAGGCCACTGCGGCCAATGAATACTGATCGCTCGCGGGACCGATCGTGCGCTCCCCGGTGGCCTGCTCGGGCGACATGTACTGCGGCGTGCCGATCGACAGGCCGGTCTCGGTCAACCGCTCGCCATCCGTATTCGACGTCACGCGCGCGATACCGAAGTCGGCCAACAGCGCGGTACCTTCGTGGATCAGGATGTTGGCCGGCTTGATGTCCCGGTGGATGATGCCATGCCGGTGCGCGTAATCGAGTGCGGCACCGATCTCGCCCACCAGCCGGTTGACCACAGCCGGCGCCCGGCGGCCCTCGCGCGCCAGCCGCTCCCTGAGCGTCGCGCCTTCGACGTAAGGCATGACGTAGTAGAGAAACGTCGAGCCTTGACCCTCGACCGCCTCCACCACGCCGGAATCAAACAGCGGCAGGATATGCGGATGTTGCAGGCGCGCGGTGGTGTGAATCTCGGCGAGGAACCGGTCTGCGCCGATGGCCATGGAGAGTTCCGGCTGCAACACCTTGACCGCAACCGGCCGGTCGTGTCGCAGGTCGTGCGCCAGGTACACGGTGGCCATGCCGCCCCGGCCGAGCTCGCGCTCGATCGCGTAGCGGCCGGCCACCGCGCGGGCCAGCGCTTCCGGAACTTCGGCGGGGATGTCCAGTGCGAACCTCGGCAGGGCCGGGATACGCCCAATTTGCGGGTGGGACGGGGAGAGCGCCAGTGAGCTGAGAGCTGCGAGCTGTGAGCTACGAGCACCATCCTCGCTCAGCTCACCGCTCTCAGCTCTCAGCTCTCATCTCTCAGCTCATCTGCGCTATCTGCGGCTTGATCTCGGTTTCGAGGCAGCTGGGGCAGAGGCCGTGGCTGATGCGGATGTGGGGATGCAGGGCCACATACCGGGCGAGGCTCCATGGAGCGCCCGGGTCGCCCTGGAGTCGCCGGCACCAGGCGCAGATCGTGAGCAAGGGACCGGCGGTCTTCAGCTCGGTCAGCACGGCGTCGAGTTGCCCAGCCGATGCGCCGGCGGCTGCCTCCGCCTCCTTGAACAGGGTAATGTCCACGGCGACCGAATAGATCACCCGCTCGTCATTATCGGGGGCCGCGTTCCAGGCCAGCCACCGGTACGATCCGTCCCGGCAGCGGTAGCGATTCTCGAACGCCATGGCGTGCCCGCCCGCCCGCACGACGGCGTTCTGCCGCAGGGTGCGCTCGCTGTCGTCGCCATGCACGAAGTCAATGAAAGGCCGGGACATCAGCTCGTCCCGGTTGAAGCCGAGCACCCGTTCCCAGGCGGAGCTCAGCCGGCTGAAACGGCCGCTGAAGTCCAGCCGGCACAGCAGGTCGGCTGAAACGGCGCAGGGGTGGTTAGGCAGTTGGGGAGTTCTGCGTTGAGAGTTGGGGGATGAAGGCTGTGAGTTAAGAGCTAAGAGCTAAGAGCTAAGAGCGGAGAGCTGTGTGTCAGGTCTCTCAGCCCTCAGCCCTCAGCTCTCAGCTTCACTGAATCGCGTTCATCATATCGAAGATCGGCAGGTACATGGCTACCACCATGCCGCCCACGATCACGCCCAGCACCACAATCATAACCGGTTCCATGAGGGAAAGCAGGGCGCCCACCGCGACGTCCACTTCCTCGTCATAGAAGTCGGCGATCTTGGAGAGCATCTCGTCCAGGCCGCCAGTCTGCTCGCCCACCGCGATCATCGAGATCACCATGGGCGGGAAGACCGCGGACTTCTCCAGCGGCGCCGCGATGGTGTCACCGCCGGCGATGCTCTGGCGGCTCTCCATCACCGCGTCATGGATGACCCGGTTGCCCGCCGTCTTGGCCGTGATCTCGAGGCCGTCGAGGATGCTGA
>CBINCZ010000003.1:0-20631 GCA_966249295.1 uncultured Gemmatimonadales bacterium | reverse complement strand
GGACCAGCGGTAGTCCCAGTGGCGCAGCGAATCGATCTGCTCCTCGAGCGTCAAGCGTCGCGAGTCATGCGCCGGGAGCGAATCGAACGACTTGATGAGTGGTGGCAGCAGCTCGGCGAAGCCGGGCTGGTAGCTGTCGAAGGCGGCATCGATCAGCTTCTGCAACGTGAAATCCTTCCTGTCCTGCAGCACCCGGATGGCATGCTTGCCCCGGAACGACTCTTCGCTGCCTTTCTCCACGTACTTCGGGTAATCAGCCCGCTTCGGGCTGCTGGGCCCGGCCGCCGACCAGGGCCAGTTGTTGCTGTTGTACACCCAGCCGCTCTTCGGGTTGAAGACGTTGGGCGACTCATTCACGCTGAGGAGGCCCTGCCAGTCGGTCTTCGGGTTGCTGCCGTCCACCGGCTCGGTCCAGTCAAAGCTGGTATCCCGCCGGGGAATGAAGTTGGCGTGGAAATAGGCGATGTTGCCGTCGGCGTCGGCGTAAATGGTGTTGTTGGAGCTGTTGGTGTGCAGCTCCATGACCTGGCGGAATTCCTTGAAGTTCTTCGCCTTGGTCCTGCTGTAGGACTGGGTGAGCGCCTTGACCGGCTCGAACATCATCGCGACGCTGATCCACTTGTCGCCGTCCTTGCCGACCACGGGACCGTGCCTGGTGAAGAAGGCGGTGAAGGTCTTCGAGGCCATGCCGGTGTCGGTCTTGAACGGGACCGTGATCTGGCGAGTCTCGACCGGCAGCTCCTGGTTGCCGTACTTGTAGTACCACTTCCCGTCCTTCTGCGTCACCGTCTCGAGGTACTCATCAATGGCATCGGCGCCGGTGCTGGTATGCATCCAGCCGAGGCGCGGGTTCCAGCCCTGGTAGACGAAGAATTGCCCCCAGGTGACCGCGCCATAGGCGTTGAGCCCCTCGTCGCTCGTCATCTGCAGCTCGGAGCGGAAGAAGAAGGACGTGTGGGGGTTGATGAGGAAGAGCGCGTGATGATTCACGGTGTTGGCCGGCGCGATGGCAATGCCATTGGAGCCGGTGGGCTCGCGCTGCCATTCCTCGATCAGGCTGGTGCGACGGGGTGCCGGGCCCTCGGTGCGATCGCCGTACATGCGCTCCATGCCGCGCAGGCTGATCGTCTCGATGTCACCGCCAATGCTTCCCTCGCTGAAGGACAGCGCCATCCAGGGCTCGAACCGCGTCAGCGCCCGCGGCTTCACCTCGGGATGGCTGTAGAGGTAGAAGTTGAGCCCATCCGCCCAGGCGTCCATCAGCCTCTGCAGCCACTTGGGGCTCCGGCTGTACATCGCCTTGAGCGAGTCGTCCTGGATGTAGAGCCGGGCGCGGAGGTCCTGCATGATGGCGCGCTCGCCCTCGGCCTGCGCCGTGCGCCCCAGGGCAAAGAGGAAGTTCGTCTCGACCCGGTTGAAGTCGTCCTCGGCCTGGGCGTAGATCATGCCGAAGACGGCGTCCGCGTCGGTCTTGCCATGAACGTGGGCAATGCCCCAGTCATCGCGCGTGATGGTGACGGCACCAGCCTCCCGCTGCCAGCGGGCGATCTCGGATGATGACTGGGCGGCGACGGGTGTGGCGAAGGCGAGGAGACAGAGGGAGAGCCGTGTGATCATCGGGATTCCTGTGGGGGCGGCCTGCAGCCGCCCAATCACTGCGCGATGTCGGTGGATGGGGATTTCAAGGGTGCGGGAGCGGGGATGAAAGCGCAAGGGCAAATGAGGGCGTGAGGCTTGGGGCCTAGGGCTTGGGGCCGAACGTTTGCTGCCGAGTTCCGCGTACGCGGTATACACAACTGACGGACCCGAAGAGGGGCCCCCGTACGTCGCCCACAACATTGACCTGCGCGGGCGCCGGTGATTCCAGCGTACCCGTCATATGGCCATCAAAGTCAGTCTCACCGGTCAACCACGCGCTGTAGGATGTGTCGCGGGGCACGGTCGTCCATGGCTCCCCAATGCTCAGAATCGCCGCTATCCCGCCGAAAAAGGCATTCCCTGTCCCTCGCAGCTGGCCGGTGCGGCTTCCGTCCGTCCAGGTAGAAGCCTGGGGAATATCGTAGGTGTCAGTCGAGTCGCCACCCCCGCTTGCGAGCGAGAGCGTGAGCATCCGCACCTCAGGATCGCTCCCGCTGCAGCCGGCGGTGTCGGCCAACTCCACCGACCAGGTGCCCGCAACCGTGTTGTCGTAGGAAGGCAAGGGCTTGCCAGTGGACTCCGTGCTATCGGAGCAGCCTGACGCGAGCAGCACAGCGATGCCGTAGATCCCGGCAATGGCGTAGACTCGGCGGGCGAATGTCATGTTGGCTCCCGGATGCTCAGCGCTCAGCGCTCAGCGCCTCCGTCAAAGATTCTCCTGAATGAACCTCGGGCTCAGGTGGATATCGACCTGCACCAGCGGCTCATCGCCGATGGCCTTGAAGCCGTGGATCTCCCCGGCCTTGATCACGAAGATGTCGCCGGCTCGGCCCTCGAATTCGGTGCCGTTCACGTTCCAGAGCCCGCGCCCGGAGCGCACGAACTGGACTTCATCATAGGGATGGCGATGCGGACCGGGGCCCTTGCCGGGCTCCGCGCTCAGCAGATACGCGCAGATGCCGGTGTCACCCTGGTCAGCGCCGACAAAATTGTAGGAGCTGCCGATGAATGGGAGGTCTTCCTGGCGGACGTGGTGCATGGTGTATTAGGGCCTAGGGCTTAAGGCTTAAGGCTTAAGGCTTGGGGCTTGGGGCGTGGGGCTCTATGCCTTAGGCCTTAGGCCTTACGCCTTACGCCTCATGCCTTATGCCCCAGCTCAATCGTTCCCTCGATCTCCATCGCCGGCAGAACGCCGGGAATTTCCAAGGTAGCACGCACTGGCAGGGTCTCGCTGCCCTTGAGCGTGCCGCGCTCGATGCCATCTGCCACGGCGCGCTCGATTTCGCGCTGCGCCGTGATGCCGAAGCGCTTCAGGAACTGGCGGAGCTGAAGGTTGAAGGTTTCGTCGTGCATGGGAGGCCTCGGTGGCGGTGGTGACTGTAAGATAAGACGGCTGGACGGTTAGACGGTTGGACGGCTAGTTCTCACGCTCGGGATCGAGCCGCCGAGTCGCCGAGCCGTCGAGCCGTCTAACCGTCTACTCGCCCCATATCCCTCGCCACTGTCTTCACGCCCGCCAGCGTCACCAATCCACCCGCCATTGCGACTGCGGGCAGGAGCAGGATCGCGTTCTCGATGCCGAACCGGTCGCTGAGGCCGCCCACCAGCGGAAAGGCGATGGCGTCACCGGCGAGATGGGTGAACAGCAGGTACACGCCCGCCACCGTGGCACCGATCCGTGCCGGCACCACGTCGAAGATCGCCGCCACGATGGGGCCGTTGTAGAAGGTGAGGAAGAAGATGCTGGCGGCGAAGACGATCTTGAACATCGTCATGTCGCGCAGCTGGAGCAGGACGAGCGCGAGCGCGCCGCCCACCAGCATGCCGAAGGCAATGGTGATGATACGCCCAGCCTGGGTCCAGCGCCGGAGCGAGTCGGCCATGGCACCGCCCGTGAGCGTCCCGAGCACGCCGAAAATCAGGAGCGGCCAGCCGAGGAGGTCCGAGACCTCGGCGGGGCTCATGCGCAACTCCCGGCTCACGAAAGTCGGCGCCCAGCCGACCAGGCCGTTCATCCCGAAGCTGATCAGCGCCCCGCCGGCAAAGACGTACATCAGCGTCGGTGTCGCGAGGACGCGGTGCAATGCGCCCAGCATCTCCTCGAACGCGCCGGTCATCTCGCCGCCGAACGGCGTGTCGTCGATCCGCTTGGCCCGGATCTGCCGTACCCACTGCCAGATGTTGAGGGCGAACCCGGCGCCGGCGATCATCGAGAAGGCTGCGATATCCCAGCGACTGTCGGCGCCGAAACGGAGGTCAAGCAGGACCGAGACCACGGAGGCGAGCAGCAGTCCCGCGAGCGTCGGGCCAAACTGGCGCGCCAGGGAATAGCCCCGCTCCTTCAGCTGGCGCAGGTAGGGGCGCACCTTGATGACGGCAAGCACGCGGGTGGGATCCTTGAGCCGCGCGGCGAGGATGGCGCAGATGAACCCGGGCGCGCCCACCACCATGAACGCGGTGCGCCAGCCGTAGGCCTGCGACAACTTGCCCCCGAGCCAGATCCCCAGCCCGCCGCCGATCACCAGCCCGGCGCTGAGGATGCCCAGGGCAACCGCGCGCTTCCGGTCGGTGAAGTAGTCGGCCACCAGCGACGCGGCGGCGGCCCCGAATGCCGCCTCACCGATGCCGACCGCGGCCCGGCAGATGAAGAGCTGGTGATAGTTCTCCACCATCCCGCTCAGCATGGTGAAGAGACTCCAGAGCGCCACGCCGAACGCAATCACCGCGCGCCGGCTCCGCAGGTCGCTCATCACGCCGAAGGGCACCGCCGCCACCGAGAACACGAGCACGTAGGCCGAGCCCAGCCAGCCGAGCTGGGCATCGGAGATGCTCAGCGCAGACTTGATGGGCTCGAAGAGCGCAAAGATGACGTTGCGATCGAGGTAATTGAGAAGATTGATGAAGGAGAGCAGGAACAGGGCGTACCAGGCATACGCGCGGGAGGGCGCGGCGCTGGCGCGCGTCGTATGTCGTACGTCGTACGTCGTATTGCCCATAGTGCGCGATTCCTTACGGTCTACGACCTACGACCTATGACTTACGACTTATGACTTGCGACTCGCCGCCTGCGACTCTTCCGCTCTCTGGTCCCTGAAGTCCAGCGCCTTCCGGTACTCGTCCACCAGCCGCTGCATCATCTGCTCGCGCCTGTCGTAGAGCCGCTTGAGCGGGCGGGGGGCGTGACGGGCGCAGGCATACGACGTGAGGAGCGGCAGCGCGATGGTGTTGTCCATGTAGCAGACCACGGTGCCCGGCAGCAGATCGGGATCGATCTTGCCCCAGCTCACCGCCTCCGCCGGCGTGGCGCCGGAGAGGCCGCCAGTGTCGGGCCGGGCGTCGGTCATCTGCAGGAAATAGTCGTGCCCCCGCTCATCGATGCCGAGCACTTCCTGGATCTGCGGCTCGGTCTGGAGCATGAAATTCTTGGGGCTGCCGCCGCCGGCGATCAGCACGCCGCTCCGGCCGCCGGTGCGCTTGGCCTCGAGCACGATCGCCGCGGTCTCGTTCACGTCGGCACTCACGTCGAACCGGAGCTTGCTGCCGGCCAGCGCCTGCTCGGCCACGTTCATGCCGATGCTGCTGTCGCCCGGCGAGCTGGTGTAGAGCGGCACCCCCAGCTCATGCGCGGCGCTCAGCACCGAGCGCCGCTTGAGCCCCAGCGCCTGCTCCCGCTCTCGCACATAGCCGCCCAGCAGGTAGTGATACTCCGCGGTGCTCATGGGGCGCTGGAATTCCTCGCGGGCCGACACCTCGCGGATGAACGCGTCAGTGGAGAGCAGGACGTTGTAATCGAAGAAGATGTCGTAGATCCGGACGACGCCCTCTTCCCTCAGCTCCACGTCGTTGATGTGCGGCGTGCCGCGGTGCATCGCGAGGTCGAGCGCGAAGTGGGCGTCGTGATAGAGATTGGCGCCGGTAGAGATGATCCAGTCCACGAAGCCCATCTCCATGAGCGGGATGAGGCAGCTCATGCCGAGGCCGGCCGGTGTCATGGCGCCGGTGAGGGTCATCCCAACTGTCACCTCGGGCTCCAGCATCCGCTTCACGAAGAGCTGGCACCCCTCGCGCAGCCGCCCGGCGTTGTAGGCCAGGAAGGCATTGTCTATGAGGTCCGCCGCGGTCTCCTTGCCAGTGATCGCCGTCGGGTTGATGCGCTGGCCGCGGAGGTGGGTGCTTGGTGCGTGGGACATGGATGTGTTCCTTGGTTATAGCTGAGAGCTGAGAGCTGAGAGCTGAGAGCTCGGCAAAGGCACCGCTCCCAGCTCCCAGCTCTTAGCTCTTAGCTCTTAGCTCTTAGCTCTTAGCTCTTAGCGCTAAGCGTTCAACTCTCCACCATCTTCTTGTCTCCACTGGGCGCCTTCCCCGTGATCTCCGCGTCCGGCCGGCCGGCGCGCGCCTTGAGCACGATGTCGGCGGCCTCGCGCGGGCTGTCGGTCACCGACAACAGCGTCATGTCCGCCTCGCCCACCTTGCCCTCGGCCAGCACCGAATTCCGGAACCAGTCGAGCAGGCCCGACCAGTACTTGCTGCCGAACAGTATGACGGGAAAGTGCTTGATCTTGCCGGTCTGGATCAGCGTCAGCGCCTCGGTCAGTTCGTCCATGGTACCGAAGCCGCCGGGGAAGACGATGAAGGCCGTGGAGTACTTCACGAACATGGTCTTCCGCACGAAGAAGAAACGGAAGTTGATCCCCCGCCGCACGTACGGATTGGTGCCCTGCTCGAAGGGCAGCTCGATGTTGCACCCGATCGAGAGCCCGCCCCCTTCGACCGCGCCGCGGTTGGCCGCTTCCATGATACCCGGCCCACCACCGGTGATGATCGGGATGCCTTCCTGCGCCAGGAGACGCGCGGTCTCGACTGCGGCCTGGTAGGCGGGGTCGGTGGGGGGCGTGCGCGCGGAACCGAAGATGCTCACGCCGTCGATCACGTCACCCAGCGCGTCGAACCCCTCGACGAACTCTCCCATGATGCGGAAGACACGCCATGGATCGGTCTTGAGCAGCGCGTCGGGTCGCAGCTTGGGCTGCGGCCCCTCCAGCAGCATTTCATCTTCGGTGGGCCGCTTGGGTTCCGCGCCGGGAGGAAAGGGACGGCGGGTGTTGTCGGAATCAGCCACGGGTCAGGTGCGCAATCATGGCCCGATAATCATCAGGCACGTTATAGAAGTAAGGCGAGACGCGGACATGCCCCGGCCGGGCATCGGTCACGAAGTGCGCCTCGGCCAGCCGCGCAACCTCGGCGTGCGGGTCGGCGGCGGGGATCATGATAATGGCAGCGCGCTCCCCCGGCGACTTCGCCACCCGGGGCTGAAATCCCGCCGCACGGAGCTGCTCGATGCAGTCTTCCGTCAGCATCGCCGTACGCTCCCGGATCCGCTCCACTCCCAGTTCCTCCCAGATTTCCAAGCCGCCAAGCTGGGCGTACACCGGCAGGAGCGGCGGTGTGCCCATTTCCAGCCGGCGGGCGTCGTCATGGAACTCCAGCGAAGTTACGTCGAAGCGGAACTGCTCGCGATGGGCAAACCATCCGGTGGCGTGGGGATAGAGGTCGCTGGTGATCGCCGGAGCACTGTAGAGAAATGCCACCCCTGCCCCGCCCATCAGCCACTTGAGCCCACCGGCACAGTAGAAGTCGACTCCCAGCGCCTTGACGTCTACCGGAATCTGGCCGGCCGCCTGGTAGCCATCGATGAGACAGAGGGCGCCCGTCCGGTGCGCCAGGTCGGCGATGGCGCGCGCGTCCTGGATGGCACCGCTGGTAAAGAAAACATGGCTGGTGGCCACGATCGCCGTGCGCTCATCGATGGCCGCTTCGTAGAGCTCCAGCGGCACGGTGATGCCGTCCGGACTTTCCAGGATCTGCACTTCGACACCCAGGTCCTGCTTGGCCAGCCACTGATAGCTGATCGTGGGAAAGTCGAGACTGGTGACGATGACCTTGTTGCGACCGGCGTAGTCCAGCGACTCGGCGACCACCGTGAGCGCGGAGGAAATATTCGGGTGCAGCGCAATCTCGTCCTCACTGGCACCTACCACCCGGCCGTACCGCGTGCGCAGCTCGGCCAGCGCCGCCCACCAGACGTCGTACCACGCCGCCGCACCCCGGTTCTCCCAGAGGTCGAGGTACTGATTCACCTTGGCCCGGGCCCGCACGCTCAACGCGCCGAGTGAGCAGCTGTTGAGATAGATCGAATGCCGGAAGATCGGAAACTCGTCCCGGTAGGTGGGGATGGCATTGGAATTCGGCATGTCGGGAATATAGGGAGTAGGGGCTAGGGGTTAGGGGTTAGGGACTAGGGGTTAGGGACTAGGGGCTGGGAGTTAGTGTCGCGCCATGGAGCTTCCACTCTCAACCCTAACCCCTGACCCCTAATCCCTAACCCCTATATTTCCCCCATGTCACAGCGAGACCCCACCTGGCCGACCTACCCTGGGTCGTGGATGCGGCTGGCGCTCCGGCTTGCCGGGCGTGGGGTCGTGAATACCCGCGTGGCGGTGGACCTGCTGAGCGCTGCCTGGGCATTCCGCCGTCGGTACTGGTGGCGGAAGCCACCATTCCTCCCCCTGCCCGACCGCACCTACCTGCGCTGGCGCATGTACACCGCATACGCCGACGAATCCGCCGTGCCCCCGATCGATGACGTAATCCGCTTCGCCCGCTGGCGCCGGGAGCTGCTGGGGTGAGGGAAGTCGTCATTCTCGGCGGCGGCTTCGCAGGCCTCTACGCCGCCCGCGACCTCAAGAGCGCGCTCGCGCACGTTACGGTCATCGATCGCACCAATCACCACCTCTTCCAGCCGATGCTCTACCAGGTGGCGACCGCAGCGCTGAGCCCCAGCGACATCGCCTACCCTATCCGGTCAGTCCTCCGGCGACACCGGAACACCGACGTCCTCATGGGAGAGGTGGATCGGGTCGACGTACAGTCGAGGTCGGTGCACCTGATTGATGGTCGTAGCATACACTACGACTATCTGCTTGTGGCGCTTGGCGCCCGGCATTCCTATTTCGGCCATGACGAGTGGGAGTCCCTCGCTCCAGGCCTCAAGGCCATCACCGATGCACTCGAGGTGCGGCGGCGAATCCTCCTGGCCTTCGAGCTCGCCGAGCAGGAACCAGATCCAGCCATACGGGCTGCACTGCTCAACTTCGTGATCGTGGGTGGCGGACCAACGGGTGTCGAGGTGGCGGGTGCCATCGCCGAGATCAAGGAGAAGACGCTGAAGCGGGACTACCGCAATATCAACCCGCGAGCGGCGCGGGTCATGCTCCTTGAGGGCGGCGACCGGATCCTGCCGCCTTACCCAGAGAAGCTGAGCCATGCAGCCCGGAGGACACTCGAGCGACTGGGCGTAAACGTTCGCACTGGCGCATTAGTGACTGATGTGCGTCCGGACGGTGTCGCTATCGGGGAGGAGTTCATCCCCTCGCGCTGCGTCATCTGGGCGGCGGGCAACAAGGCAAGCCCGGTGCTCAAGTCGCTGGGCGCGCCACTCGACCGCCAGGGCAGGGTCATTGTGGAGCCGGATCTTACGATTCCGGGCCACCGGGAAGTCTTCGTGTTGGGTGACGCCGCCGCTTTCAAGCATCAGCCCGGCTACGAAGGCCCCCTGCCGGCCGTCTCGCCGGTCGCCATCCAGATGGGCCATTACGCGGCCAAGGTGATCCGGCGCGAAACGGCCAGCAATGCCCTGATCGACTCCCGGCGGCCGTTCCACTATTTCGACAAGGGTCAGCTCGCCGTGATTGGGCGGGGCCGAGCCGTCGCCGACCTGCACAAGCTCAAGTTCTCCGGTTTCTTCGCCTGGCTCACCTGGATCTTTGTGCACATCGCCTACCTGATCGGTTTCCGGAACCGGGTGATTGTCCTGACCGAGTGGGCCATATCGTACTTCACGTACGGCAAGGGCGCCCGCCTGATCAATTTCCCCCGGTCATCCGAGATCCAGTGCGAATGATCACAGCCAACATCGTGAAGCGGTGGGCGGAAGAGGCGGGATTCCTGGCCTGCGGCATCACGGACCTGAGTCCCAACGCCCATGCCGATGCGCTCGACCGCTGGCTCGCCGCAGGCTACGGCGGCACGATGCGCTACATCCACCGGCAGGCGAAGAAGCGCAAGCATCCGGCACTGGCCGATCAGGAGGCCCGCTTCGCCATTGTTGTTCTTGATAACTACTACTACGACGACAGCATCCAGAACGCGACCCCGCCCAGGGTGGCCAAGTATGCCCGCGGCAAGGACTACCACGACACCGTGGGTCGCCGGCTGGAAGGGCTGGCCCAGCGACTGCGCGAGGCCGGCGCGGGCCATACCCGGTGCTATGTGGACGCCGGCCCCATCCCCGAGCGGGAGCTCGCCCGTCGCGCCGGCCTCGGCTGGATCGGCAAGAACGCGATGCTCATCCGGCCGGGCGTGGGATCGTTCTTCTTCATCGGCGAGATCCTGACCGATCTCGAGCTTCCGCCCGACCAGCCATTCGAGACCGATCACTGCGGCAGCTGCACCCGCTGCATCGACGCCTGCCCCACCGACGCCATCGTGGAATCGCGCGTGGTGGACGCGACGCGGTGCATTTCCTACCTCACGATCGAGCAGAAAGGACCGATCCCCGAGGACCTCGCCGCCCGGATGGACGGCTGGGTCTTCGGGTGCGATATCTGTAACGATGTGTGTCCGTGGAATGTCAGGTTTGCAGGTCGACAGGGCGGGCAGGACGGGCAGGACGGGCGGGATGGGCAGGATGGGCGAGATGGGCCGGTGAAGGAGATGCTGGCGTCCATCGACCGGATGACCGAAGAAGAGTTCGAGCAGCACTTTGCTGGTACGCCATTCACGCGGCCGGGATTGAGCGGAATGCGGAGAAACATGCAAGTCGTCAGTCGTAAGTCATAAGTCGCATGACCCTCCACCCTCGACTCCAGACCCTCGACCCATGTCCGAGCCATTCCACTTCGCCTTCAACGTGCGCGATCTCGACTCTACCCGCCGCTTCTATGGTGAGCTGCTGAGGTGCGGCGAGGGGCGGAGCACCGACACCTGGGTGGACTTCGACTTCTTCGGGAACCAGATCTCCTGTCACACGTCCGGCGTCCCGATGACGACGGCGAGCACCGGCGTGGTGGATGGGATCGCAGTGCCGATGCCGCATTTCGGCGCGGTGCTGCCGTGGGACGTCTTTCAGGCACTCGCCGAGCGCCTGCGGGCGGCAGGGCAGGAGTGGATCATCGAACCGAGAGTGCGCTTCGCGGGTGAGCCCGGGGAGCAGATGACGATGTTCCTGCGGGATCCCAGCGGGAATGCGCTCGAATTCAAGAGCTTCCGGAATGCGGATGGCGTTTTTCGAAAGTAGGGGCGGCCTGGAGCCGCCCCATGGCATCCCGATGTCGGCGGGCGGCCGCAGGCCGCCGCGATCAGCGGCTGAGATCGCGCGGCGATGGGGCGGCCGCAGGCCGCCGCGATCAGCGGGTGAGATCGCGTGGCGATGGGGCGGCCGCAGGCCGCCGCGATCAGCGGCTGAGATCGCGTGGCGATGGGGCGGCCGCAGGCCGCCGCGATCAGCGGCTGAGATCGCGAGGCGATGGGGCGGCCGCAGGCCGCCCGTACACGGGCCTGGGGAGATCGCCTTGCCAACTTGCCCGCCCTGCCCGTCCCGATGAAGTCCGCCTCGGTCCTCATCGTCGGTGGCGGGGTGATCGGCGCCAGCGTGGCGTGGCACCTAGCCCGCCTCGGCTGGCGCGATGTCGTGATCGCTGACCGCGCGAGCGGGCCGGGTGGTGGCAGCAGCGCCCGCACCGCCGGCGTCTTTCATACCAATTTCGGCGCGCCGCTCCTGGTGCGGCTTTCGCTGCTGTCGCGGGCGAAGCTGGCCCGGTTTCGCGAGGAGACCGGAACCGATCCCGGCTATGCCGTCACCGGAAATCTCCAGGTGGCCCGCAGGGCGGACGAGATGGAGCGGCTTCGCACCCAGCTCCGCACCCAGCGCTCCGAGGGCGTCATCGACGTGCGCGAACTCGGTGCCGACGAGGTGCTTCGGGTCAATCCTGCACTCGCTCCGCATGGTATTGCCGGCGGCGCCTTCAGCCCATCCGACGGCGTCTTCCGCCCGATGCAGCTGCTCGAGGGCTACCTCGCGGCTGCGCAGCGACAGGGTGTCCGCATCCTGTGGGGCACGGAAGTGCAGGCATTCAAGCGCAACAGCATGCGGCGCATTACCGCGGCTGTCACCTCCCTCGGTACCATGCGAGTGGGGGCGGTCGTCAACGCCGCGGGGCCCTGGGCCGCTCCGCTGGCCGACCGCGCCGGCGTGGCACTGCCGGTGCTGCCGCTTCGCCGCCAGGTGCTGAGCACGACGGCGGGCCAGGTATTGCCGCCGAACATTCCCCCGACGACCTTCGCGGGTGACGGCTTCTTTCTGCGACGCGATGAGGATCGGCTGCTCATCATGCGGCCGTCGCCTGCCATCCGCGGCCGCCCCTGGGACGCGTCCCTCGAGCCCGTGTGGATCGAGGAGACGACAGCGCTGGCCCGCGAGCGGCTTCCCGTCCTTGCCGACACTCCGCTCGATACCGCAGGATCGTGGGGCGGGCTCTACGAAATTTCACCCGATCATCACCCCGTGCTCGGCCCGTCGGCGGAATGCGAGAACTTCTTCATGGTGAACGGCTGTTCGGGCCACGGCGCCATGCACGCACCGGCGCTGGGTCAACTGCTGGCCGAACTGATGACCGAGGGCCAGGCGCCTGCCATGGACCTCGTCCCGCTCCGCCTCGAGCGTTTTTCCGAAGGCCGGGCCAACCCGGGCGCGGTGCTGCCCTGATGCGATACCTGGCGCTGGGGGATAGTTATACGGTCGGCGAAGGGGCGCGGGAGAGTTTCGCTGTGCTCGTCGAGCGTCAAGCGTCGAGCGTCGAGTACCAGACGCCAGACGCTCGACGCCCGACACTCGACGTCATAGCCACCACCGGCTGGACGACGGCGGAGCTGCTTGCCGCCATCCGCGCAACGCCGCCGGAGGGCACCTACGACCTCGTCACGCTGTGCATTGGCGTCAACAACCAGTATCGCGGGCTGCCGCTGGACGAGTTCGAGCGTGAGTTCACGGAACTGCTCGACCTGGCCATTGGTTACGCTGGCGGCAAACCGCAACAGGTCGTGGTATTGTCAATCCCGGACTGGGGTGTGACTCCCTTCGCCGAGGGGCGTGACCGTGCCGCGATCGGCGAGGCGATCGATGCGTTCAACCGGGTGGCGGAAGCGGAGACGCGCCGGCGCGGCGCGCGCTGGATTGACGTGACCGAGGATTCGCGCCGGCACCCGAACGATGTCGTGGCCGACGGACTTCATCCCTCGGCGCGGGCCTACGCACGCTGGGCCCGGTTGGTGACCGAACAGCTCCATCTCTGACAGGATAACCCATGTCGTTTGGACTTCCCGAAACGAAACTCACCTACGGCGGCTACCTCCGCGTCCGCGACCTGATCGCGCTGCAGCAACTCAAGTCGGATCCGCCACAGCATGACGAGATGCTGTTCATCATCATTCACCAGACGTATGAGCTCTGGTTCAAGCAGATCGTGCATGAGCTGGACGGAATCATCCGGCGTATCGATGAGGACGACGTGCTGGGTGCCGCCCGCCTCCTCCGCCGCTGCCACGCGATCGAACGGGTGCTGGTGGACCAGCTCTCGGTGCTCGAGACCATGACGCCGGTGGAGTTCCTCTCGTTCCGCGATCACCTCATGCCGGCCAGCGGGTTCCAGTCGGCGCAGTTCAGGGAAATCGAGTACACCACCGGCCTGAAGGACGAACGCTTTCTCACGTATTACAGCGAGGGCTCGCCCGAGCGGGCGCGGCTGGAGGCTCGCCTCACCGGCCGCTCCCTCCGTGATGCCTGGGCCGGCATCATGCGGCGACGCGGATTTTCAGCCGATGCCCGGGGCGTCGCGGAGGTGTACCAGAATGCCGGCGGGCATCCCGATCTCTTCCAGCTGCTCGAAACGCTGATCGAGTTCGATGAACTGCTGACCCTCTGGCGATACCGCCATGTGCAGATGGTGGAACGGGTGATTGGCGGAAAACCAGGCACCGGCGGGAGCAGTGGCGCGGAGTACCTGCGCGGCACCACCGTCAACCGGATCTTCCCCGAGCTGTGGGACGCCCGTACGCTGCTGGGAAGCGGAGGTCACGCATGACCGACGATCTTCGCTATCCCGTGGGACGTTTCGTGGCACCCGCGTCGGTGCGTGCATCTGACCGCGCCGGCTTCATTGCCACGCTCGAGGAGCTGCCGGCCAGGATGCGCGCGGCAGTGGCCGGGCTCGATGAGGCCCAGCTCGACACGCCCTACCGCCCGGAGGGCTGGACCGTGCGGCAGGTGGTGCACCACGTACCCGACAGCCACATGAACGCCTATATGCGTTTCCGCCTGGCGCTCACCGAGGAGAACCCCGTCATCCGTCCGTATTACGAGGCGCGATGGGCCGAGTTGCCGGACGCGCGCAGCGGCCCTGTGGCCATGTCGCTCAACCTGCTCGAGGCGGTGCATGTGCGGTGGGTGATGCTGCTCCGGGCCATGGGCGACGACGATTTTGTGCGCACCTACCGGCACCCGGAGCAGCCCGGCCGATCGATTCCGCTGAGCGAAGTGCTGGCCATGTATGCCTGGCACAGCCGCCATCACTTGGCCCACATCACCCGGCTCCGCGAGCGGATGGGCTGGTAGCGAGCAGCACGATGGATGACGACCTCCGCTATCCGATCGGGCCGTTCGAGACGCCGGCTGCCATCAGCGCCGCCGACCGCGCACGGTACATCGAGACACTTGCTGCCACGCCGGCGCTCGCGCGCGCGGCAGTGGCGGGCCTGGATGACGGCCAGCTCGATACCCGCTATCGGGAAGGCGGATGGACCGTCCGCCAGGTGATCCATCATCTCGCCGACGATCATCTCAACAGCTACCTTCGGAGCCGGCTCGCCCTCACCGAGGATGACTGCGTGATCCGGCCGTACGAGGAGCCGAGATGGGCCGAACTGCCTGACGCGCGGATGGCGCCGGTGGCCTGCTCCCTCGACCTGCTGGATGCCCTGCATGTGCGCTGGGTGGCGCTGTTCCGCGCCATGACCGAGGCCGATTTCGCGCGCTCGTTCGTGCATCCGCGGAGCGGGCGATCCAGGACCCTCGCCGAACTGCTCGCGTTGTATGACTGGCATGGGCGGCACCATGTCGCCCAGATCAGCCGGCTGCGCGAACGCATGGGCTGGTAGCGTGCGCGCCACCCCGGACACCCCGCGCTTCCTCCTGCGTCCCTTCACGCTGGCGGACGCCGATGCGGTCACCCGCATCGTTTCCGACCGCGAAGTCGCCGCCACCACGCTCAACATCCCGCACCCCTACGAGCCGGGGATGGCGGAGGCATGGATCGCCACCCACGCCGACGGCGTGCATCGCCAGTCACCGGTCGTATTTGCGGTGACCCGCCGGGAAGATGGCGCCATCATCGCGGCCATCGGACTCTCGCTGGAGCCGGAGCATCACCGCGCCGAACTGGGTTACTGGGTAGCGCGCGCCGAATGGGGCAAGGGCGTGTGCACCGAGGCCGCACATGCCGTGCTCAAATACGGCTTCAGCATCCTCGGCCTCGAGCGGATTCACGCCCATCATTTTGCCGGCAATCCGGCCTCCGGACGGGTGATGCAGAAGCTCGGCATGCGGCATGAAGGCACGCTGCGGGGACATATCGTAAAATGGGGCCGGCGTGAGGACGTGGAGTGCTACGGCATCCTGCGGGAGGAATTTCCCGAATGACCACCCCACCCGCCCATCCGGCCCATCTTGCCCATCCAGCCCGTCCCGAGATCGATCAGCTCCGCCGCTTTGCGTGGATCCTTGATAGCCAGTTCCGGATTCCAGGCACCAATTTCCGGTTCGGGGTGGACGCGCTGGTGGGCCTGATTCCCGGCTTCGGCGACTTTGCCGGCGCGATCGCTTCCACCGTTTTCCTGTTGCAGGGACTCCGGATCGGCGCACCCAGGGCGGTGATGGGCAGGATGCTGGCCAATGTCATCATCGAAACACTGGTCGGCGCCATTCCCGGCATCGGTGACCTGTTCGATGCCACCTTCAAGGCCAACCAGCGCAACCTTCGGCTGCTGGAGCGGCTGGTCGCGGAACCCGACCGCACCCACCAGTCCAGCCGCAAGCTGCTCGCGTGGATGGGGATCGGTATCCTCCTGCTGCTGCTCGCCATCGGCATCGTGGCCGTGGTGGTGGGCGTGATGATCGTACGGGCGATCGTGCAGGGGAGGGGGCCTTTGGGGTAGGGACTAGGGACTAGGGACTAGGGACTAGGGACTAGGGTCTAGGGATTAGGGATTAGGGACTAGGGACTAGGGATCAGGGTTGAGAGACGAGCGCCGGCTGTTCCGCCCTAACCCCTAGTCCCTAGTCCCTGGTCCCTACTTGACGAACTCCCCCTCACACCATACCGTTGTCCCCCTCCGGGAAGCCCGGATGAACAAGGAGCCAGTTGTGCCATACAAGTTCCCACGCCCTGATGCGCTTACGCCGCGCGCTGCTGTCCGAGCTGGACGGCGGGCGGGCATTCGCGTGTCACAAGGTAGGGTCAAATTGCCTGGCACTGGCAGCGGGACGGTGGCTCCGATCTAGCCACTCGCATCCCCACGCGTCCTCAGACGCCCCGCCTGTGCCAGCCACGGGTGGGGCGTCTGATTTTAGTCGTACGTCGTAAGTCGTACGTCGTACGACGTGCCGGGGGTATGCACGTGGTCAAGGACTACTGGATGGTGCGGACATCGCGATGCGCCTGGCCGGTGAGCCGGGTCATGGCGCAGCACGTGGAGCGCGAGGTAGCGCGACGGTGGCCCCGTCGCTGGCTCACGTTCGTGGACATCACCGGCGCGCGAATCCGCATCCGGACCGATGCGGTGATGGTGGTCGAGCAGAGCGCGCCGGAGCACCGGGCCGAATGGCGGGCCTGGTGCGACCAGCTCGACGCGGAGAGCGAGGAAACCGAGGAAGAAGGTGGGTCATGACAGAAATGGCGCAGGGTGCCATATTCGGCACACACGACGACAAGACCCTGGCGCAGTTTGCGGATGTAGCTTCACGCTCGGAGGCGGCAGCCCTCATGGCCGATGGCCATGTGGGCTACGTCATGCCGATCGGCGGTGTCGCGGCGTACGATGAGCGCGTCTCGGTGGTGGGCGTGGGATTCGACATCGCCTGTGGCAACGCGGCCATCCGCACCGACCTGAGTCTGGCACGGGACCCGGACCTCGAGCATCGCCTGAGTGCCGCGGCGGACGAGATCCAGTCCAGCGTGTCGTTCGGCGTGGGCCGGACCAACCGTGCCGACGATGCGCCGGTCACCGACCCGCTGTTTGACGACGACGCGTGGGACGCATT
This sequence comes from uncultured Gemmatimonadales bacterium, assembly GCA_966249295.1. GTDB lineage: Bacteria > Gemmatimonadota > Gemmatimonadetes > Gemmatimonadales > GWC2-71-9 > CAMLHP01. The sequence continues at coordinate 3,563 of CBINCZ010000003.1, read as the reverse complement.
GCCCCGTCACGTGCGGGAGCCGCTGCGCGAGAAGGCGCGGTCCCAGCTTGGCACTGTCGGCAGCGGCAACCACTATGTGGATGTCTTCGCCGATGAGGCAGGCGACATCTGGGTGGGCGTGCATTTCGGGAGCCGGGGCCTGGGACACACCGTCGCCTCGGGGTTCCTCGCGCTGTCCCAGAATGCCCAGTGGGGCGCGCGTGTGCCCGAGCGCGAGACCCTGTTGGCACTGGCCGAACCGCTGGGCCATGACTACTGGACGCTGATGAACCTGGCGGGACGGTATGCCTACGCCGGGCGTGAGTGGGTGGCACGGAAGGTGGTGTCGATCCTGGGCGGGCGCGAAGTGGAGCTGGTGCACAACCACCATAACTTTGCGTGGCGCGAGGAACACGGCGGCCGGACGCTGGTGGTGGTGCGGAAGGGTGCCACACCGGCCTTTCCTGGCCAGACCGGCTTCGTGGGCGGTTCGATGGGTGACAACGCCGTGATCATCCGCGGCGCGGCAACGACGGACCCGACGGTCGCAGGGCGGCAGGAAGCTGCGCTGTTCTCCACGGTTCACGGCGCTGGTCGCGTCATGAGCCGCACGGAGGCGGCTGGACCTCGTCGCTGGCGCAAGGGTCAGGCGCGCCCGCGCGGGAAGATCTCCGAGGAGATGATGCTGCAGTGGGTGCGCAGCAAGGGTGTGATCCTGCGCGGCGGTGGCACCGACGAGAGCCCGCATGTCTATCGGCGCCTGCCGGACGTCCTGGCGGCCCAGGGCAACACCGTCGAGGTGCTGCACGAGCTGCGTCCGCTTATCGTGGTCATGGCGGGCGCGAACGAGTATGATCCCTACAAGGATTGACCATCGAGGCGACCGTGTCGCACCCGCGACTCCTGCTGCTCAGCAACTCCACCAGCCCGGGCGGAACCTACCTGGGCTGGGCGGAGTCCCACCTCGGCGTGTTCCTGGGCCGGGACGTACGGCGCATCTTCTTCGTGCCGTACGCCTCGGTCGTCAGGCCGTACAGCGAATACGCCGCCGCCGTGCGGAAGCCGCTGGGCTCGCTGGGCTATGAAGTCGTGGCGGCACATGAGGCCACCAACCCGGTGGCGGAACTGGAGCGGGCAGATGCCGTCGCCGTCGGCGGCGGCAATACCTTTCACCTGCTCAAGCAGCTCTACCATACCGGACTGCTTCCCGCCATCCGGCATGCGGTGCGACGCGGCATGCCCTATGTCGGGTGGAGCGCCGGCTCCAACGTGGCCTGCCCCACGATCCGCACCACCAACGACATGCCCATCGTGGACGTCCCCAATCTCGCCGCCCTCGGCCTGATCCCGTTCCAGCTCAATGCGCATTACACCGAGGAGCGCATCGCCAATCACGGTGGCGAGACGCGGGTGGAACGGCTCAATGAGTTCGTCGCCGCCAACCCCGGCATGCCGGTGGTGGCACTCCCCGAAGGCACCGCGCTCCGGATCGAAGGCCAGGACCTCACCCTCATCGGCCGAAAGAAGGCGGTGGTCTTCGGGCTGAATGGAAAGCCGGTGAAGGTGGGTGCAGGAGAGCTGGCGGGTTTGAAGTTGCTGAGAGCTGAGAGCTGTGAGCTGTGAGCTGTGAGCTGTGAGCTGTGAGCTGTGACCGGAAACTACTGCCAATACCCTAACCCCTAACCCCTCACCGCCATGCGCCTCTCTCTCGCCATCCTCGCCCTCGCCCTCGCCCCCGCGGCCCTCGCCGCCCAGCAGGACACCAGCGACTACATCGGCACCGAGGTCATGATCCCGATGCGGGATGGGGTGAAGCTGCATACCCGCTACTACGTGCCGAAGAATGCCAGCGGCAAGCTGCCGATCATTCTCACCCGCACGCCTTACGGCATTGACAACAGGTTTGGCGGCAACCTGCGCAGCTACTACGCGGCGTTCGCCAAGGAGGGATACATCTTTGCCTACCAGGACATCCGCGGCCGCTACGGGAGCGAGGGCACCTTCGTGATGCAGCGCCCGCCGGCGCATCTCAGCGACAGGAAGGCGGTGGACGAGAGCACCGACGCGTATGACACGATCGATTGGCTGGTGAAGCATGTACCCGGCAACAACGGGCGGGTGGGGATGCTGGGCATTTCCTATCCCGGGTGGACCACCGCAATGGCGCTCATCGACCCGCATCCGGCCCTCAAGGCCGCCTCGCCCCAGGCCTCGCCGGCCGATATGTGGCTGGGGGATGACTTCCACCACCAGGGCGCCTTCCGGCTGAGCTACGGTTTCGAGTATGCGGTGCTCACCGAGGCCGCCGACACCAACAGCAATTTCTCCTTCGACCGCTACGACACGTACGACTGGTACCTGGAGCTCGGGCCGCTCTCCACGGTGAACGACAGCATCCTGCACGGCAAGCTGCCCACCTGGAATGATTTCGTGGCCCATCCAGACTATGACGACTTCTGGAAGCGGCAGACTATCGCGCCCTACCTCACCAAGGTCACGGTGCCCACGCTCAATGTGGCGGGCTGGTGGGACCAGGAGGATTTCTACGGCCCCATTCGCATCTACCGCGCAATGGAGCCACATGATACGAAGAACCTGAGCCGGCTGGTGGTGGGCCCCTGGAACCACGGCGGCTGGGCCGGCGGCCCAGGGCAGAAGCTGGGGAACATCGATTTCGGCAGCGCCACCGGGGAATTCTTCCGCGACAGCGTGCAGGCGCCGTTCTTCGCCTTCTATCTCAAGGACAAGGGCACGATGACGCTGCCCGAGGCGCTGACCTTCGAGAGTGGCGCCGGCAAGTGGGTGCGGAACGATGCCTGGCCGGCCAAGGCCGGCGTGCACAAGGCCAATCTCTACTTCCACGCTGATGGTCGGCTTTCGTTCGATCCTCCGTCAGCATCCGCCGACAGCGTGGACAGCTACATCTCGGATCCCGCGCATCCGGTGCCGTACCGCCACCGCCCGGTCGAGCCCACCTATTTCCCGGGCGGCTCCGGCTGGTACACCTGGCTCACGCAGGACCAGCGTTTCGCGGCCGCGCGACCCGATGTGCTCACCTGGGAGACCGAGCCGCTCACCGAGGATGTCGTGATCCGCGGCGACATCACCGCACATCTCTTTGCCAGCACCACCGGCCAGGACGCGGACTGGGTAGTGAAGCTCATCGATGTGTATCCGGAGCACTACGAGCCCGACCTCAAGATGGGCGGCTACCAGTTCATGATCGCCAATGACGTCCTGCGCGGCAGGTATCGCGACGACTGGAGCAGGCCGTCGGCCATACCATCGGACAGCGTGGTCGCATTTACGGTCGACCTGCACACCCAGGACTATCGGTTCCTGAAGGGTCACCGGATCATGGTGCAGGTCCAGAGCAGCTGGTTCCCCATCATCGACCGCAACCCGCAGACCTGGGTGCCCAACATCTTCAAGGCAAAGGCCAGCGACTACAAGGCCCAGACTCACCGGGTATACCGGTCACCGAAGTATCCGTCGCATGTGACGGTGGATAGAGTCGCACAGATGGACTGATGGGCAGGATGGGCAGGATGGGCAGGATGGGCAGGATGGGCAGGATGGGCAGG
>CBINCZ010000002.1:0-21804 GCA_966249295.1 uncultured Gemmatimonadales bacterium | reverse complement strand
GGTGCCGACGCAGCGGTTGTAGACCTGGCCATTGAGCCCGTCCACCGTGTGGTAGGCCGCGAACACCGGGCACACCGGTTCACAGGGTGCGTTTTCGCACTGCTGGCACAGCACCGGGACGAAACGCGCCTCGAGCGGCTCGCCCTCCTCCCCGCCCTCCCAGTAACGCTCGATCCGCATCCAGCTCATCTCGCGGCCCTTGAGCACCTGGTCCTCGCCCACGGTCGGGATGTTGTTCTCGGCGTAACAGGCAGTCACGCAGGCAGAGCAGCCGGTGCAGCGGGAGAGGTCGATCGTCATTCCCCAGCTGGGGTGCACTTCGGCATAGTTCCCGAGCTTGCGGCCCTCGACCTGACGCTCGCGCCAGCCCAGGATGGCCTTGGTTTCCAGCTCGGTGTTGACCTCGTGCTCCTCGTGCCCCTCGGCGTGCAGCGCCTCGCGCACGGTCATGCCTTTCCTGGCATACACCAGCGGAATGGCCTCGGCGATCCCGCGGCCCAGCTGCCGGGGCGTGCCTTCGGTCGTGGCCACTTCCTGGTAGCGGTGCGTTTTCTCCAGCCGCACGCGGGTTGACGCATACGGCAGGAAGGTGCTGCCCGCAGCCGGCGCGCCCAGAAGATCAAGCGGATTGAAGCCGCGATCCTTGGCGAACTGACCGTATTCGGTATGGCCCCACCCGAGCGGCGCCGCGATCACGCCGTCATGCAGCCCGGCATACGGGAACGCGGGACCGGAAATCTCGCCGTGCGGCGAGATGATGCGCACCACTTCACCGCGACGGATGTCGAGCCGCCTGGCGGTCGCCGCGCTCAGCTCGATCCACGGGCTCCAGGTGGACTTGGTGACCGGATCGGGATTTTCCAGCAGCCAGGGACGATTGGCGCCGCGGCCGTCGTGGAGGAAGCTGTGGGGATAGGCCAGGAAGACGAACTCACCGTCGCCGTCGAATGCAGGAGCGGCCGCGTTGATCGCGGCCCCGGTCGGCGTTACAACAGCCGCAGGCACGGAGCCATAGACGCCGCCCCGCGCCAGCGCCGCGCGCCAGTCGGCATCGCTGGGCGTGCGCGAGTTCCACGCATTGCGCAGGTGAGTCTTGAAGTCCGGCGCCGAGAACTTGCTGTAGGCACCGCCCAGCTTGCGCGCCGCATCCAGCAGCACGTCGCCGGTGTGCCGCACCGGGAAGACCGGCTCCATGACCGGCTGCATCAGCCCAAAGACGCCAGCGCGCGGATTCGAGTCGTCCCACCGCTCCAGCGAATGCAGGTTGGGCAGCAGGAGGTCGCACTGCGCCGCGGTCTCATCGAGATAGGTGGCCGTCGAGACCTTGAACGCCACCTTCTTCATGGCATCCGCGAACTTCATCGACACCGGAAGTGCATAGACCGGGTTCGCCTCGTGCACCAGCAGGATGCCGACCTGCCCCGCGTTCATCGCATTCATCAACTGCTGCACACCGGCCAGGCCGTCGCCGCCGGCGAGGTCGGCGCCGAAGCGCACCGTCTGGCCGATATTGCCGGCCACCGCATTCAGCACGTTGACGGCCTGGCACAGCTCGATCGCGCCGCGATGCTGCGTGCCGATGCCGCCGGCCACTGCGAGCGTGGGCGACTGGGAAGCAAACTCCAGCGCGACCCGACGGATTGCTTCAGCAGGGACACCGCTCGCCTTGGAGGCCGCCTCGGGCGTCCACTGGCTGAGCAGGCTGGCGTAGGCACCCGCACCGCCCCTCCGGCTCGCCACCACGTTCGCCATGGCAAGCGCGATCGCAGCCTCGGTGCCGGGCGCGGCGGCCAGCCACTCATCAGCGTTCAGTCCGGTGAGGTCGCGGCGCGGCGCAATATGTACGTGGCGCGCGGCATCGCCGTGGAAGCCATGCGACTGGGCATAGCCGATCTGGTTTTCGGTGGGACTGTGCCAGGTATCGAGGAAATCGGCGCCGAAGCTCAGGATGTACTTCGCCGACGCGAAATCGTAGGCCGGAAGCTCATCGCGGCCGAAGGTGAGCTTGTTGGCCTCACGCATCGGGACATGATCGAGCGGCTCCCAGCGGGTGACCGTGCCGCCGGCCGTGGCGGTGAAGTCGGCGAGCAGGTCAGCGAAGGTGCCGCGCGCCGCGCCGGAGAGCACCGCGAGCGGCGCGCCGCCCTTCTGGATGGCCGCGACCAGGCGGGCGATGGCGTCGTCCCACGTCACTTCCTTCCAGGAGCCGCCGTCGCGCACCATCGGCGCCTTGACGCGGCCCGGGTTGTAGAGCCCCTGCAGGGACGCCTGCCCACGTGCGCAGAGCTTGCCGCGGTTCACCGGATGCTCGGGGTTTCCCTCGAGCTTGATGGCCCGGCCTTCGCGCGTCTTCACATGGAGGCCGCAGCCGGCAGCGCACTCGGTGCAGGTGCTGGCGTAATACGTCGCCACGCCCGGCACCTGGTCTTCCGACTGGACCAGGTAAGGGATGAGTTTCTCGGCCTTGCTGCCGCAGCCGGAGAGCGCAGTGGCCCCCGCGCCCGCCACGCCCAGAACGGTCAGGAACCGCCGGCGATCAACCGTCGGATTCAGTCCATCATCAGACATCGCGACTCCAGAATGCGGACACGATGGTGCGCGTCAGTAGTGGCATGCCGAGCAGTCCCGGGTCACCTTCCGCTCGATGTGGCAACTGATGCAGAAGCCCATGTTGTTGATGTTGTTCACCTTGTGTATCTGCGGCATGCGGGCAACGTCGCCGTGGCAGGTGGCGCAGGCGTTGGGCCCCAGCGCCTTGATGTGCACCGAGTGGGGGAAGTGCACGTGCTGGGCGAGGAAGTGCACCCGGACCCATTCCACCGGCTGCTTCTTGTTCCACGCGTCGCGCAGCTTGCCGATCTCGGCGGCATTCCCCTTGTCGCTGCCGCCGACCACGAGATGGCATCCCATGCAGGTCTGCAGCGACGGGATTCCGGGCTCGTTGGAAACGTTGACGGAATAGTGGCAATACTGGCATTGCAGCTTGTATTGCCCAGCGTGCAGATCGTGGCGGAAGAAGATGGGCTGGCGGGGGCCGAGCAGATCAGCGGTATCCGAGGCAGCGAGGCGGGTGGCAGCTATGGAGTCCGGTTCAGCCGGCCCGGTGGCCTGTTGGGCACGGGAGGTGCCGCCCCATGCCATCAGGGCCGCAGCCACCACGATGAGCCCCCCTCCTGCGACGAACGCAAGCTTGCGCATTATCAAGCCCACCTCGACCGAGCGGAATTCCTGGTCTTGTGAAAAGTTTCACACAGGGGCGCGGCCTGATGGGCATCGATGCCGCCGCGCGCGCATAAGTATAGTCACCCGAACATCTTTCACAACCCGAACTGATCGCGTATTCCGAATATTTTACTCGGATTCCGCACGTCCCCTGGCTGCCGCCGTCTGCCGGCCAAGCACGTGCGCCACCTCCAGCCCCACGGCCCGCAGCAGGGCCGCCTCGCGGGCATCCAGATCCGCCCGGTAGAACATCTCCCGGAACGAGCGCATCACCGTCTGGTCGTTCCGCGCCTTGAAGAAATCGAGCCCGTCGAGCGCCACCTGCCAATCGGCAAAGAGGGTTTCCATCTGTTCGCCGGTGGCGGGCTGCGCCCTGCGCCGAGGCCGCTTGAACGGCAGCGCGTCGCCGCCACGCGCGAGCCAGACCTCATACGAAATGATCGCGACCGCCTGGGCCAGGTTGAGCGAACGATGCTCCGGGTTGGTGGAGATGCTGACGATGAGCTGGCAGCGGTCGAGCTCTTCGTTGGTGAGTCCCGAGTCCTCGCGCCCGAAGACCAGCGCGACGGCTCCCTCGTCGAGCCGATCCACCACCTCTGCCGCTGCGTCGCGGGCGCGCGCCATGCGGCGCCGCGCCGTGCGGCCCCGGGCAGAGAGTGCCGCGGCAAAGGTCACGTCCCGTAGCGCGTCGTCCAGCGAGTCGGCGAAGGTGATCCGTTCCACCAGCTCACTGGTGTTGTGGGCAATCCCCTCGATGCGATACGGGTCAAACTCCTGCGGGTTGACGAGGGTCAGGTCGTCGATCCCGAAGTTCCTGGCGATCCGGACCGTCGCCGCGATGTTGACTAGATCCTGCGGCTCAACCAGGACGATTCGGGGCGCAGGCTTCACGCCACCTCGCCCAGGAAGCTCGTGTCGTGTCGCTTGGCCTTGAGCATGGCGGCGATGCCGCTCTTGTCCACGGCCTTCATGTACGCTTCCTGCGGCTCGACCAGGCCCTCGTCCACCAGCTCCAGCAGGCTGTCGTTGAGCGTGATCATGCCGGCCCGCTTGTTGGTCTGCATGATGCTCGGGATCTGGAAGGTCTTGCCTTCCCGGATCAGGTTGGAGACGGCGGGAATGGAGAGCAGGATTTCCCGCGCCGCTACCCGTCCCCCGCCCTTCTTCTTGCACAGCGTCTGCGCGATGACACCGCGCAGCGATTCGCTCAGCATGACGCGCACCTGCGACTGCCGGTCCGCCGGGAACTGGTCGATGATCCGGTCCACCGTGGAGGCCGCCGTCGTGGTGTGCAGCGTGCCGAACACCAGGTGGCCGGTCTCCGCGGTCTCGATGGCGATGGACACCGTCTCGAGGTCCCGCATCTCGCCCACCAGCACCACGTCGGGATCTTCCCGCAGGGCGGCGCGCAGCGCTCCCTTGAATGACCTGGTGTGCACGCCGACCTGCCGCTGGGTCACGATGCAGCTCTTGCTGGCATGCACGAACTCGATCGGGTCCTCGATGGTGAGGATATGATCGGTGCGGGTCCGGTTGATCAGGTCCACCATCGCCGCAAGGGTGGTGGACTTGCCCGAACCGGTCGGTCCGGTGACCACCACCAGCCCCTTGGTGAGGTAGCAGAGATTCTGCACCTCACGGCTCAGTCCCAGCTCCTCGGCGGTTGGTACCTGGGTAGGAATGACGCGGAACACCGCAAACGGTCCGAAACGATCGCGCCCCGCATTGCAGCGGAAGCGCGCAACGCCGGGAATCTCGTAGGCCCAGTCAACGTCGCTGTTCTCCTTGAACTCCTCCATGGCGGGCGGCGTCATGATGGCGTGCAGCATCGCATCCAGCCGCTGCGCCTCGAGCGCCCCCCCTTCGGAGCGCACCAGCTCGCCATGACGGCGATAGATCGGCGGCTGGCCCGAGCGCAAATGCAGGTCCGACGCCGAGGAGGTGGCCAGCTCGCTGAGCAGCGCATCGAGCGCGGAGCGCGCCTCCTGGTCGCCTGCGCCCCGCACGCTGGACTGCGCGCTCGCAGCGGCGGCCGCCGGCCGCAGGGTCACCTGCGTTGCGCCATCGGGGGCGCTCATCTCCGCGTCGACGGTGCCGGACGGCGCACCATAGCTGAAGTGCAGCGCAGCGCCCTCCTTGACCTGCGCCGCGATCGCGGCCGGTGCTATTTCCCGCGTGAGCGCCACGATCTGCTGCTCGCTGAGCGGCTCGCGGGTGACGGCGCGTGCGCTGCCGTTGGTCTGGAGGGAAGCGGGCTGGCCGGCCGTGAGCCGAAGCAGGTCGGCGCGCTGGTCCACCAGGAGCTGGATGAGCTTGTCGAGTCGTGCCAATGCAGACCTCAGTCGAGCGGGCGGATGGACCGCACGTGCGAGCGGTTGAGGAAACGAATCGTGGTACCGGTCACCAGTGCGAAGAAACGGCCGCTGGTGTTGAGATAATCGAGCGCGCGGCCACGGGTCGGCGGCATCTCGATGTCGGCCCGGCCGCGGTAATCCCCGCCGGCCAGCCGCACCTCGAGCTCGACATGGGACAGGGCGCCGAGCCGCGCGGGATCGGGCGCCGGCATGTCGGCGGTGGCGCAGGAGACGACAGAGACGGTGTCCTTGGAGAGGAAGGTGACGCCGCCATCCGCCATGGCCAGCGGAAAGAAGCACTCGCCCCGGTTGAGCAGCTCCAGCGGCGACTCGGGGCCGTCCCGGTAGGGCACGCTGGGCTGGAGATGCAATTCCCCGATGACCACGTCGCCACCGGCCACGATCACCGACGCCGCGACCCGCCTGGTTTCGGCCCAGTCACTCATAGACCCGCCGCGCGCTGCAGTTGTTCACCCTCGAGCCGGTACATCTGCCAATCGGCCAGCGGCTGCGCCCCGAGGCGCTCGTAGAAATCCCGTGCCAGCTGGTTCCACTTGAGCACATTCCACTCCATGCGTCCGCATCCCCGCTCCGTCGCCACCGCTGCCACGGCCTGGAACAGCCGGTACCCATGGCGGGCGCCGCGCGCTGCGGGATGCACAAAGAGATCTTCAAGGTACATGGTCGGCAGCGCAAGAAAGCTGGAATAGGTCTCGAAGAACAGGGCGTATCCCACCGGACGCTCGCCGTCGAGGGCCAGCAGGACCTCGATGCGCCGCCGCGCGCCGAACGCGTCCTCCACCAGCCGCGCACGCGCAGCCGGCTCCGGCCTCGGCAACTGTTCATAATCGGCCAGCGCGTCCACCAGGCCCAGGAGTGCATCGGCGTCCGCCCGGGTGGCAGCGCGCACCAGCGCCGTCACGCCCGGATTTCCACGCCGGCTTCCTGCTCGATGAAGCGGATGACCTCGAGATAATCCGCCTCTTCGCCGAGCGCGTCGCGCGCCACGCCGAGCACATCGGTGGCCACCTCGAGCACCGGCCCGCCCACGCCCTGCTCCTCCAGGACATCCAGTGCGATGCCGGCATCCTTGTGCAGCAGCGCGAGGCGGAAGGTCTGGGGATAGGCGCCGGTCAGCACGCGCTCGGGCACCAGGTGCTCGCTCACGAACGATCGTCCGCTCGACGCGTTCAGCACTTCCACCGCCTTCGCCGCGGGAATGCCGGCCTTGACCAGCGCCGCGAGCCCCTCGCCCAGGGCGGCGATGTTCACGCCCAGCAGGGCGTTGTTGACCGCCTTCATGGCGTGGCCGGCTCCGATCGGCCCCATCAGTTCGATGCGCTTGCCGAAGGACTGGAGCACCGGCAGGGCTCGCTGCAAAATGGCCTCGTCGCCACCGAGCATCACGGTGAGCGTTCCGGCTTCGGCGCCGTTGGTGCCGCCGCTGACCGGTGCGTCGGCGAAGTCCACGCCATGCTCTGCCAGGCGTGCCGCGATGCGCCGTGAAGTGGCCGGGTCACCTGACGTGCAATCGAGAAGGAGCGCGCCAGGGCGGAAGCCGGCCAGCAATCCGTCGGGGCCGTCGAGCAGCGCCTCGACCTCAGCGGATGTCGGGAGACAGGTGACGACGACGTCGGCCTCGGCCGCTGCCTCGCGCGGGGTACGGGCGGCGCGGACGGAATGGGTAGCCGCAAACCCGTCGGCCCGAGCGGCGGTGCGGTTCCAGACGATGAGCTGGTGGGCCTGGCTCACGCGCGCGGCCATGGGAGTGCCGATGGCGCCGAGGCCAAGAAATGCAACCTGCATGATGGGCGAAGTCTCCGCGCTGGGTGCGTTCGAAGATAGGCTGTGCGCGGCCCTCGCGTCCACCAGCATTGACGCCACGGCGGCGCAGGCGCTACCGTCCGCCATGGCTATCCGGATCATGCACGTCGATCTCGATGCGTTCTTCGTCGAGGTCTGCCGCCAGCGCTACCCCGAGCTGCGCGATGTCGAGCTGCTCGTGGTCGGCGGGCGGCGGGAGCAGCGCGGCGTGGTCCAGTCGGCGTCCTACGCCGCGCGGAAGGCGGGCGTGAGGTCAGGAATGCCCATTGCCGAGGCGGTGCGCCGCTGCCCGGACGCCACCTTCTTCCAGGGCGACTTCCGCTACTATCGCGAGGCGTCGCGCGCGGTTGCCGCCATCCTGCGCGACTTCTCACCCACCGTCGTGATGGCGTCACTCGACGAGGCGTATCTCGATTTCACGGGCACCGAACACCAGCATCCCATCTCCCTGCTGCCGGAAGCGGAGCGCATCCGCGACCGGGTACGACGCGAGACCGGACTCGCCTGCAGTGTCGGGATCGGCACCAATCGCATGATCGCCAAGCTGGCCAGCGACCACGCCAAGCCGCGCGGGCTGATGGAAGTGCGGGCTGGTTGGGAAGCGGGGTTCCTGGCGGGGCTGCCGCTGGCGGCGTTGCCGGGGGTGGGACCACGCACGGCAGAACGCTGGCGCGAGCTCGGCCTCACCGATGTGGCTCAGGTGCAGGGCATGCCGGAGAACGAACTCATCCGCCTGCTGGGCAAGGACGCGGCTCTCCTCCGGCGACGGGCCTTCGGCCAGGGCGGCACCACACTCACCGCCGACCGGCTCCCCCGCTCGGTGAGCCGGGAGACGACGCTCTCCCGGGATGAGCGTGACGCGGCGCGACTGGAAGGGCTCCTGCTGTTGCTGACCGCCCGGGTGGCAGCACAGCTGCGCGACGAGCAGCTGATGGGCCGGACCGTAACACTCAAGCTGCGGCACGATGACTTTGTCACCGTCACTCGCCGCCAGACGCTTCCCGAGCCGACCAACCTGGACCAGGAGCTCTCGGCCGCCGCTCAGGCGCTCTTTGCCAAGGCGTTCACCGATGTGCGGCACCGGAATCGCGGGGTGCGATTGATCGGCATCGCGGTCACCGGCATCACACCGGTGGAATCACTGGATCTCTTCGAGCCGCCGGAACGCACTCGCCTTCGCCGCCTCACCGCGGCCGTGGACGCGGTGCGGGAGAAATTCGGGTTCGAGGCGGTGACGCCGGGGAGATTAGTCGAGTTCAAGAGGAGTCGTAAGTCGTAGGGGCCCGGCTTGCCGGGCCCCTACGACTATCGGTTCTGAAAAATCGATCCCAGCGGATCCCGCTGCTTCGGTTGCGGCTTGGCCTTGGCGGTCGAATCGGTGGCGGGCTTGACCGAATCGGTGATCAGCTGTGGTTCCTCGAAGCGGATCGTCGGGACCAGGGGCGTCAGCTGGTCCACCGGCGACGACGGCACGGCAGTGGGGCCGGCACTGCGGGGCGGCGTGAAATCGGCGGGCCGCACCGAAATCGTCACCTCACCGGTCGAACTGTTCTTGCGCTGCAGCAACGCATCCCACGTCAGGACCACTCCCTCCCGGTTGCGCGCCTCGATTGCCTTCAGCCGGTCGTCGCGGAAGTACCCCAGCAGCATTGACGCGCCCGGCGCGACGCTGCAGTCGCAGGGCACCAGCGCGTTGGCGGAATCGCGCAGCATGATGCGAATGGTGTCGCTGGTCGCATTGGCCACCCTGGGTGCGAGATAGCCGGCGGCGACGGCGCCCGCCGCGATGTCGCTGCGGAGGATGCCGCGCGGCGCGGAGTCGGCGATCCGTCCTCCCAGCGACTCACCCAGCAAGTCGCCACCGCTGGTTCGGGGGCCCACCACGTGCCAGCGCGCCTCCAGGGGGTCGCCGCGCTGGAGCGGGACCTGCATTGAATCGCCCGGCGCGATGGTCAGCTCACCCGAGCCATTGACGGAGACGGCCACCGGCGAGAGCAGGCTGTTGCGCACCAGGAACTTCGGCGGAGCGCCGACCAGCATGGTCCACACCGCGAAGCCGATCGCAGACAGGCTGACCACCAGCGTGGTGGCGACCAGCACCCTGGTGGAACGGCGGCGGGGCCACAGGCGACGGGCCCGGGCGCCGATATGCAGCTGGACGGTCGGGTCTTCCCGGCTGATACGCGGAATGGCATGGGTGCCGGTCATGAGCGACTGCGTGGCGTCCGGCAGCCCCTCGCGCAGCGCGGTGAGCATGGCGCCGGCGCTCTCGAAGCGATCTTCGCGCCGCTTCTGCAATGCACGCTCGATAACCTGCCGCAGCCAGTCGGGCAGGAGCGCGTCATCGTCGGGCAGGTCGAGGGGATCGGCAATGTGCTTGGCCAGAATCTCACCGGACGTGGCACCCTCGAATGGCGGCCGTCCCGTCACCATCTGCAGCAGCACTGCGCCCATGGCATAGATGTCGGCGCGGGCGTCAACATCACGCTCGCCCAGCGCCTGTTCCGGGCTCATGTAGTGCGGCGTGCCGACCACCAGGTCCTCGGGCCGGCTCTCGATGCCCCGCATCGTCGAGATCCCGAAGTCGACCAGCAGCGGCCGGCCCGAGGAGCCATCCACGAGAATGTTGTCGGGCTTGATGTCGCGGTGCACGATGCCGAGCCGATGGGCATGGTCCAGCGCGTCGAGGATCGGGATGGCGACGCCGGCGGCGAGCTTGGGATCGAGCGGGCCGTCGGCGCGAAGGATGTCGGCCAGCGTCAACCCTTCGATGAAGGGCATGACATAGAAGACGAGGCCTTCACCCTCGCCGACGAAATGGATGGGGACTGTGTGGGGATGGCTGAGCTGGGCAATGGCCCGCGCTTCCTGCTTGAAGCGCGTGGCCATGTCGGGGCTCCACTCGATGTCGGTGCGCAGCACCTTCACCGCGAGGCGCCGCCGCAGTTCGGTGTCCTGCACCTCGTAGACCTCGGCGAAGCCGCCGCGCCCCACGAGGCGCACCACCTCGAATTGCGTGCCGAGCGCGAGGCGCAGGCGCCGCACGATCTCCGGCAGGCCCGGGTCAACCGCCACGGCGTGCCCACACTGCGGACACGCCGCCGCGCCACTGGGTAGCGGCGTCTGGCAATGCTCGCAAAGGATTGCGTTCACTGTATCGGCAAGGAGGACGCGGTCGGGCACGTCCATCTCCGAATCATCAAGGTACGTCGTGGCGTCGCGAACCTTTCAAAGGTGCCCTGCCGGCCGGAGCCGTCAAGGGCCGCCCCAACTCCAGTCGCCACTTGACCCTACGCGGCCCGCATGCCATGCTTGCTGAACAGCAAGCAAGCGACGGCACATGGTTCCATCTCCTGATCGCCAACGTAACCCCCTGCGCACCCGCAACGCCATCCTCGACGCCGCGGCCAGTCTCTTCGCCGAGCGGGGCTACGCCGCCACCAGTCTGGCGGACGTGGGTGCGCGCGCCGGCGTCTCGCGCGGCGCGCCCGGGTATTTCTTCGGCAGCAAGGCCGAGCTCTACCGCGCCGTGCTCGATCGGGCTATCGAGGATGTGCGCGCCACAGTGCGCGCCGGCCGTGAGCGGGCCCTCGCCAGCGGCCGCTCCAGCGACGAGATCCTGGCCGGGGCCATCGGCGAATATTTCGACTATCTCCATTCGCATCCCCAGTTCGTGCAGCTGATCGAGCGTGCCGCCCTCGGCGGCGAGGCGCTGCCCGATGGGCTGCGTCCCGCCGTCTACGCCGGCCAGGAAGCGGTCGCGGCCATCGCCGAGGCCGCTGGTCTCGATGCGGCACCGGGCAGCGAGGCCTCACAGTTGCTCCTGACCATGGTGTCGCTCTGCTGGTTTCCGGTGGTGCATCGTCACACCGTGGCGCCGGCCATCGGCGTCGACCTCGAGACTCCGGCCGGGATCGGCCGCCGGCGGGAGCACATCATGGCGTTCGTCCTGGGCGGCGTCCGCAGTCTGGCCGAGGATGGCAGCCTGAGCTACACCGCGGGAGGATGACCATGACCGACACCGCTGCGCCCGAGTCGTCCCGCACGTCATCGCTCGCGACCGAGCAGGAAGCGCGCGATGTGGCGGAGGCCGCCCGGGAAACCGAGTGGACCGCGCCGAGTTTTGTCCGCACGATGTTCGAGGGGGACTACCGTCCCGACCTGGTTCATCCCTTCCCGGAAGTGGATGCCGCCGAGCTGGAGCGTGCCCGGCCATTCATGGAACAGCTCGAGCGGTTCATGCGCGAGGACGTGGACAGCGACCGCATCGACCGGGAGGGCAAGATTCCCCCGGAGAATATCGAGCGGCTCAAGGAGATGGGCGCCTTCGGCATCAAGATTCCGGAACAGTACGGCGGGCTGGGACTGAGCCAGACCGGCTACACCCGCGCCATCGGCCTGGTCACCAGCCAGGACGGCAACATCACCGCCCTGCTCTCGGCGCACCAGAGCATCGGGCTGCCGCAGCCCCTCAAGTTGTTCGGCACCGAAGAGCAGAAGCGGAAGTATTTTCCCCGGCTCGCCAAAGGTGCCGTGAGTGCGTTCGCGCTGACAGAGCGCGACGTGGGCTCCGACCCCGCAGGTATCTCCAGCCACGCAGAATTGTCGCCGGACGGCAGCCACTGGATCCTCAACGGTGAAAAGCTCTGGTGCACCAACGGCACCATCGCCGAGCTGTTCGTGGTCATGGCCCGCACCGGTCCCAAGTCCATCACGGCGTTCATCGTCGAGGCCGACTGGCCCGGCGTCGAGGTGGTGCAGCGGCTGCACTTCATGGGGCTCAAGGCGCTGGAGAACGGGGTCATCCGCTTCACCAACGTCAAGGTGCCGGTGGAAAACGTCCTGTGGGGCGAGGGCAAGGGACTCAAGCTCGCGCTGATCACCCTGAACACTGGACGTCTCACCCTTCCGGCCTCGTGCCAGACTGCGGGCAAGCGCTGCCTGGAAATCTCCCGGCAGTGGGCCGCCGAACGGGTGCAGTGGGGCGCGCCAATCGGGAAGCACGAAGCCATTGCCAACAAGCTGGGCCGCATGGCGGCGCAGGTGTACGCCATGGAGGCGGTCAGCGACCTCGCCAGCGGCATGGCCGACCGGGGCGGCTACGACATCCGTCTCGAGGCCGCGATGGCGAAGCTGTGGAACACCGAGACGGCGTGGCGCATCGTCGACGAGACCCTGCAGATCCGGGGCGGCCGAGGCTACGAGACGGCCGACAGCCTGCGGAGCCGAAATGAACGGCCCGATCCGGTCGAGCGGATCATGCGCGATATGCGGATCAACCTGATCTTTGAGGGCTCCAGCGAGATCATGCGACTGTTCATTGCCCGGGAGGCGGTGGACACGCACCTCAAAGTGGCTGGACCGTTGATTGATCCGCGCGCCACCAGGCAGCAGAAATTCAAGGCGTTGTTGCGCGCCGCCGGCTTCTACCTGACGTGGTACCCCAAGCTCTGGTTCGGCTGGGGATGGTGGTTCCGTTTCGGCGACTGGGGCGCACTGGCCCAGCATGTCCGCTACTGTGAGCGGACCTCACGCAAGCTGGCCCGCACGCTGTTCCACTGCATGGTGCGCTTCGGGCCAAAGCTGGAAAAGCGCCAGATGGTGCTGGGCCGCCTGGTGGACATCGGCGCCGAGCTGCTGGCCATGAGCGCCGTCTGCGCCAAGGCTCGGCAGGATCTGGCGCGGGGCGGCAATGGGGAGAAGCCGGTGGAACTCGCCGACCTCTTCTGCCGCATGGCCCGACGCCGCATTCACGATCTGTTTGAGGATGTGTTCTTTAACGACGACACGCGGACGTATCGCGTGGCCCAGGACACCTTGGCTGGTGAGCATGCTTGGCTGGAACGGGGTATCGTGAAGGCGTAAGGCTTAAGGCTTAAGGCTTAAGGCGGAAGCGAAGATTAGTGCCTCTTTTTTTCCTTTAGCGCCTAGCCTCTAGCCGTCAGCCTTCCGCCTTACGCCTTACGCCTTACGCCTTAAGCCTTTAGCTTTCAGCCAGAGACTGAAACCATGCCCATCGCCGAAGGTCGCACCATTCCGTTCGTAGGCCCCGAGGCCATTGACGCCTCGGTGCTCGAGACGTTTCCCTACGACGGCCCGGAGCAGGAGATCACCACCGAGACGCGGGAGTTCAGCGCGGTCTGTCCCTACAGCGGGCTGCCCGACTACGCGCTGCTCCGAATCGCGTACATCCCGGGCGACCGTTGCGTCGAGCTGAAGAGTCTCAAGTACTACATCATGAGCTACCGGAACGTGGGCATCTACCAGGAGCACGCCACCGCGCGCCTGGCGGAAGACCTGCAGCAGGTCCTGGCCGCCAGACGCCTCACGGTGACAACGACCTACAACGTACGCGGTGGGTTTGAGACGAAGTGTGTGGTGGAACTAAAGGCATAAGGCTCAGGGCGTAAGGCATAGGACTTCTCAGGCCCTATGCCCTATGCCCTACGCCTTCATTTCAATCCCGCACTCGGCTGTGCCACTTCCCGCGGCCGTACTTCCCGCTTCTCGCCCCTCGGCAGCAACTCCGGCAGATTCGCCAGCTCAACCGCGGTGACCGCCATGACGGCCGAGGCCTGCTTCAGGTCGCCCGGCACGAGATGATCGTAGGTGTCCACCTGCGAGTGGTGGGTGTGGCCGTAGCCGCGGCTTTCCTGGTCGAAATTCCACGACGGTACGCCATAGGGAATGAACGACAGATGGTCGGTGCCGCCCTTGTTCCCTTCGCGCACCCGCGTGGCGCCCAATGAGTTGACCGGCGCGAGCAGGTCCTTCCAGAGCTGGGCATCCTGGTTCCGCCCCTGCAGTGCCTGGCCCACGATCATCCCGGTCCCGTTATCGAGCACCAGCACCGCCTGCACCTTGTCCATCTCGCTGGCATGCGCCGCTGCGTACGCCGCCGAACCCAGCAACCCCTCTTCCTCGCCGCTGAAGAGGATGAAGCGGATGGTGCGCTTGGGTTTCACTCCGGACTGCTTGATGGCCCGTGCCGCCTCCATCACGACCACCGAACCCGCCGCGTTGTCGGTGGCGCCGGTGCCCAGGTCCCAGCTGTCGAGATGCGCGCCGAGGATGACGACTTCATCCGGCTTCTCGCTGCCACGGATCTCGGCCACGGTATTCCACTGGGTGACCGGCGTGGTGCCCAGGGTATTCGTGATGCTGGCCTCGAAGCGCGGGGTCGTGCCCCGCTCGATGAGCCGGTAAAGCGTGGCGTAGTCCTCATGCGAGATCACGAGGTGGGGAAACGGGGAGACGCTGTAGGGCGACCCGCTCATGGTCATCAGGCCGAACTCCTTGGCCCCATCGCTGAGCTGACCCAGCGCTCCGTACTTCTTGAGCAGGTACGGCAGGTCCACCCGGAATTGGCGCCGCGCCTCGCGGGCCGCCGCCGAGGTGTCCTGGTTCTGCTGGAACTGCTGGCGCCGGGCCTGACGCGCTTCGCGCAGTTTGGCCGAGTCCTCCGCGGTCATGGGCGGTCCATCGGGATTCCAGATGAACGACGGCTCGTTCAGCATGACCCAGGCGCCCTTCAACTTGCTCGCCTGCACCGCAAGACTTTGGGCATCGCCGGCGTCCACCCGCACCACCGGCCCGGCCAGCGCCTTCCCGCCATTGCCGGCGGTCCATGCCCAGCTGTGGGCGGTGACCAGTCGGTTGAATGGCGCGAGGATGCGCGCTGTCACCGGACCACGTTCCCATGCCACGCCAAAGGTCCACGGCTCGACCTCACCGGTGAGGCCCCACTCCTTGAACTGCTGCAGGGTCCAGTCATTGGCCCGCTTCATTGCGGGTGAACTCGTCAACCGGGGACCGATGACGTCGGTCAGGTACGCAGCGGTCTTCATGACCTCGGAATGATCCATCGCCTGTGAAATGATGGCGCCGACGCCGGCAGTATCCACGGTCTGCGCCTGCAGGGGCAGAGCCAGCGCCAGGCTGGCGGCAAACAGGACAGGTACATGCATCGCTGACTGACTCCGACTGTGAGAGAACCGAGGGGGAGAACCTGCTTACGTGCGAGAGGCGGCCGTCGTTGCGGCGGCACCGATCAGGCGCTCGGCCAGGGTGGCCAGCCGCTCCCGCTGGGGAATGGCGGCGAGCCACCGCTCGGGAATCGCGCCTTCCCCGTCGCGGGCGCCCATGAGGCCGCCCGCCACCGCCGCGTTGGTGTCGGTGTCGCCCCCGGCGGAGGCGAGCCAGAGGATCCCTCGCTCCAGATTGGGCTCGTGGTGCGCGAACCAGAGGGCGATTTCCATTGTATTAACTGCGTAGCCGCTATCGGGCCCGGTGACCGGCAGCGCCTCGCGCCGGCCGAACGGGACCCGTCGCACCGCTTCGATGACCTCCAACGGCACGTCCACCTGTGCCTCCAGCGCGGCGATGACGTCCGGAATGAAATCGCGCCGGCCCTTCAGCAGGCAATGCGCCGCCACGTTGACGGCCACGGCAGGCCACGACGCCGCCGGCTCCGGATGAGTGAGCTCGGCAGTATGCAAGGTGGCGCTGATCAGGTTGCGGGGCGAGTGCAGGGTGGCAAGCGCGAGCGGCAGCGCGCGCATGACGGCGCCGTTGCCTGCCCGCCCCTGCGAGTCCCGCGTGGTGGGCGGCTGCTGGCGCTCGTCAAAGATGTCGAGCGCACGGCGGGTCCAGATGCCGATGCCGCGGCCATCGGATCGGGCCCAGTCGAGCCAGCGATCGAGCAGGTCACGCGCGTCGCGGGCGCCGTCCGCCACCCACTCGCCCAGCACCACGGCCATGGCGACATCGTCATCGAAGGGTGAGCCGGGCGTGTCGTGGCGGATGATGTCGCGCAGCCCGTCGGGAAACTCGCGGCTGATACGTTCGGGCGTGCCGAGGAATTCGGTGGGCACACCGAGCGCGTTGCCGCAGGCGTGGCCCAGCAGTGCGCCGCGAGCGCGCGACGCAAGCGTGACAGGCGGTTTGACCATCATCCACCCCCGACTATCTTTGCCGCAGCCAGCAATTTGCCCGCCGAAGAAAGGTCCAGAGGAAAGCGAACGTGTCCAAAGATACCCTGTCCGTCACTGACAACCGCACCGGCAAGAACTACGAGCTTCCCATCGAGGACGGCACCGTCCGCGCCATGGATCTCCGCCAGATCAAGGTCTCCGACGACGACTTCGGATTGATGACCTACGATCCGGCCTACATGAACACCGCCTCCTGCCGCAGCTCCATCACCTTCATCGACGGCGACAAGGGCATCCTGCGCTACCGGGGCTACCCGATCGAGGAGCTGGCCGACCGCGCGTCGTTCCTCGAGGTGGCCTACCTGCTGGCCGAAGGCGAACTGCCGACCCAGGCCCAGCTCGACAAGTGGACCGAGGATATCCGCTACCACACCTATGTGCACACCAACATCATCCGCTTCATGGACGGGTTCCGCTATGACGCCCATCCGATGGGGATGCTGCTGGGCTCGGTGGGAGCGCTGAGCACTTTCTATCCCGATGCCAAGGACATCCGCGACCCGGCCAACCGCTACATCCAGCGGGTGAGGCTGATGGCCAAGATGCCCACCCTGGCGGCGTTCGTCTTCCGTCATGCGCGCGGCCTGCCCTACGAGTTTCCCCGCAACGACCTCGACTACATCGGCAACTACGTCAACATGACGTTCAGCATCGGCGGGCAGCACAAGCCGAACAAGGTCCTCCAGCGGGCGCTCGAAATCCTCCTCATCCTCCACGCCGACCACGAACAGAACTGCTCCACCAGCGCGGTGCGCGCGGTGGGCTCCTCCGGCGTGGATCCATTCAGCGCCATCTCGGCGGGCATTGCCGCCCTGTACGGCCCGCTGCATGGCGGCGCGAACGAGGCAGTGCTGCGGATGCTGGACGAGATCGGCGACAAGAAGAACATCCCGGCGTTCATCGAGCAGGTGAAGAACGGCGAAGGCCGGCTCATGGGCTTCGGCCACCGGGTGTACAAGTCGTATGACCCCCGCGCCAAGCTCATCAAGCGGGTCGCCGATGAAGTCTTTGCCGAGACGGGGCTCAATCCCAAGCTGGAGCTGGCGCTGGAGCTCGAGAAGATCGCGCTCTCGGATGACTACTTCATCAAGCGGAAGCTCTATCCCAACGTGGACTTCTACTCCGGCCTCATCTACCAGGCCATGGGCTACCCTACCGACTACTTCACGGTGCTCTTTGCGCTGGGACGGATGCCGGGCTGGCTGGCACAGTGGGAAGAGATGCTGCAGGACAAGGAGCAGAAGATCGCCCGCCCGCGGCAAGTGTACGTGGGGGAGGAAAAGAGGGAGTTTGTGGAGATAGGGAAGCGGAAATGACGCCGTAGGGGCCCGGCTTGCCGGGCCGGCCAAGCCGGGCCCCTACGCCCTCAATCCCCTTCCAGATACGTGTACCCCTCCAACCCGGCCACGTAATCCGCAATGAAGGTGTTGGCTTCGTCGCGCGGGAGGTCGGGAGCGGCGCTGACCTTGCGACGGAAGGTGGTCAGCAGGTCGCTGGCGTGGAACTGGACGTAGTTCAGCACTTCCGTCACCGTGTCGCCGTGCACCAGGTCGGTGATTTCGTACCCGCCGTCAGGCGTAAGCGAGACATGCACCGCGTTGGTGTCCCCGAAGAGGTTGTGCAGGTCGCCCAGGATTTCCTGATAGGCCCCCGTGAGAAAAATCCCCAGCACGTAGGGTTCGCCCTCCACCGGCGCGTGGACTTCGAGCGAGGGCTTGCCCTTGCGCCCGCCGGTGAAGCGGTCGATCACGCCATCCGAGTCGCAGGTCACGTCCTGCAGGGTCGCCCGGCGGGTGGGCCGCTCATCGAGCCGGTGGATCGGCATGATGGGAAAGAGCTGGTCGATGGCCCAGTTGTCGGGCAGCGACTGGAACACGGAAAAGTTGCAGAAGTAGCGGTCCACCAGCGTGGCGTCGAGGTGGGCCGTGATTTCCGGATAGGTGGTCCGGTCGTCCGCGAGCAGCGTATGAATCTCGGTCATGATGCACTGGTAGAGCTGCTCGGCGTCGGCCTTCTCCCGCAGGGAGAACGCCCCGCTCGCGAAATATTCGGTGGTGCGCTCCTTGGCGAAAATGGCGTCATGGAACGCCTCTTCCACCCGGTCCAGCGTCAGGGCATCGAGGTTGTCCTTGAGCTCCCGCAGCAGCGGGTGGGCATCCTCGCTCAGCTCCGGCGCCACTGGCGCCATCTGTGATTCCACGTCGATGACGTTCACCAGCAGCAGCGAGTGATGCGCGGTGAGCGCCCGCCCCGATTCGGAAATCAGGTTGGGCATCGGCAGCTCGTGTTCCCGGCACATGTTGCCGATGGTATACACCACGTCGTTGGCGTACTCACGCATGGTGTAGTTGACGCTGGCGGTCCGGGTGGAGCGCGAGCCATCATAGTCGACACCCAGGCCGCCGCCCACATCCACGTGGCTCACCACAAATCCCATCGCGTGCAGTTCGGCGTAGATCCGGGCGATCTCGGCGAGCCCCGCCTTCACATAGCGGATGTCGGTGATTTGGCTGCCGAGATGGAAGTGCACCAGTCGCAGCAGGTCCTGCTGGCTGTCGCGCGTGAGCCGGTCGAGCAGGCGCATGAGCTCCACGGCGTTGAGCCCGAACTTGGACTTCTCCCCGCCGCTCTTGGCCCAGCGTCCCGATCCCTCCGTGGCGAGCTTGATCCGCACCCCGATGGTGGGCTGGACCTTCATTTCCTCAGCCACCCGCAGCAGCACGTCCAGCTCGTGCAGCTGCTCGATGACGATAAAGACGGTGTGACCCAGCTTCTGGCCCATCAGGGCCAGCCGCATGAATTCCTCGTCCTTGTAGCCGTTGCACACGATCACGTGGCGGGTGCTCTCGTTCAGGCCGAGGACCGCCATGAGCTCGGGCTTGCTGCCGCACTCCAGGCCCACGCCGAACGGGGCGCCGAACTCAACAATCTCCTGCACCACGTGACGCTGCTGGTTCACCTTGATCGGGTAGACCGTGGTGTAGCTGCCGTCGTACCCGAACTCCTGGATGGCGCTGGCGAACTTGGTGGCGAGCGTGGCGATCCGGCTCTTGAGGATTTCCGAGAATCGCAGCAGCAACGGCAGGCCTACACCCTGCGCCTGCAGGTCCATGGCGAGCCGGTAGAGATCGAGGCCGCGATCCTTCTTGGCGTCCGGGTGCACGGTGACGTGACCGTCGGCGCTCACCCGGAAGTAGCCGAGGCCCCAACCGGTCATGTTGTAAAGCTTTTCGGCGTCCCGGGCTGTCCAGGTGGCGGGGGTAGCAGCGGTGGTGGCGATGGCTCCGTCCCTCGTAGCGCGTGGTGGGCGGAAAACGTAACAGCGGCTGCCGTGCGATGAAAGAGAATGCGCGTTGTTGCCCGGCGGAACGCCGCCCGGACCGGGCTATGGCGTCCCCACCGATGCGCCGACGCCACGCCCCCCGCCGGTGTCCTTGGAGAGCACTGCAGGCGACCGCAGCAGACCCGTCAGAATGTCTGCCAACGTATGGCAGGACTGGCGGTTATGCCGCTGCCAGTGTGGCACCCCGGCCCCGGCACAAAGCTCGCATGATGGAACGCCGGCGGGTAGCTGACGCCGAAGCGACGGCATGAGGACAGTTGCAGTCGCACCACCCTGTTGAGGAAGAGAGACAATCTTATGGTCACACCTGGTTTGCTGTCGGGGCGCCGGGTTCCCGAGACCGTTCGAGTGGATTTCGAGGTTGTCATTGCGCGCGCCTGGCAGGCCCTGGCGCAGACGCATGAAGAGCAGGCCGTGACGTTCGTCCGCCGCCTGAGCCCCAGGATCGGCACGGACGCCGCGCTGCAGCGTTACTTCCGGGAAGTCGCCGTGCCGCTGGAAATGCGGGAAGCGGTGCGGACGGGTGCCCTCCTTGCCCTGACGCCGGAGGAGCGGCGCCGTAGCGGTGACGACGGCGCCGAGAGCTGGAACATCTTGCGGCCCGACCAGCTGGTGGGCGCCGTGCGGCGCCGCACCCGGTTCGTCGAGGAAACCACCCTGGCGCTCCGGCTCGCAGCCGCCGCCGCCGACGAAGCGGTGACGGTCACCCATGTGCGCATGGCGCTCGAAGCCGCTCACGTGATGAGCCCGACCGTCCCGGTGGACGAAGCGGTCATGCATTACATCAAGGCGTTCGACCTGTCGAATACCATGGCGCAGGTCGTCTTCCAGCGGGCCATGGCCCGGCTGGCCGACCTGGACGTCCAGGTCACCGCCGAGATGCCGGCCGTCCAGGCGCCGGCGCGACTGGCTCCGCTCACCATGCTGGGGCTTCGCGCCACCGGCTGACCGCGCCTTCTCCCGCCGATGGGGATAAGATTCAGGCATGGCCTGGTCATTCCCCATCGCGCGGATTGCCGGCACGGTGGTCAAGGTCCATGTGACCTTCCTGCTGTTGCTGGCCGTGTTTCTCGTCGCCGGCGGCGTTGCCGCCGTCGTGATGATCCTCGCCATTTTCGCCTGTGTCCTTGCCCATGAGTTCGGTCATGTGGCGATGGCCAGGCGTTTTGGCGTCCGCACGCCGGACGTCATCCTGCTGCCCATCGGCGGCCTCGCCCGGCTCGAGCGGATGCCGGAGGAGCCCCGACAGGAACTGCTGATCGCGCTGGCGGGACCGGCGGTGACGCTGGCACTCGCGGCCATCTTCTACGCGATACTCCGCGCTGGCGGCGCGGCGCCGCCGTTGCTGCCGAGCCTCCGCGTCGCGGGCAACTCGGTGCTGGAGGATCTCTACCGCATCAACGTGCTGCTCCTGCTCTTCAACCTGATCCCGGCGTTTCCGATGGACGGCGGCCGGGTGCTCCGAGCCCTCCTGGCAGCGCGCCAGGGGCTGGCCCGTGCCACCCGCATCGCGGCCAGTGTGGGCCAGATGCTGGCATTCGCGCTCGGCTTCGCCGCGCTCATGACCGGCAACATGCTCCTGCTGCTGATCGCGTTTTTCGTCTTTCTGGGCGCGGGCGCGGAGGCGGCGGCGGTGGAGACCAGGGCCGCGGGGCGCGGTCTCACGGTGCGCGACATGATGGTGACCGATTTTCGGACCCTGCCCGCGTGGGCGACGTTGCGGGATGCAGCGGAACTGCTGGTGGCAAGCGACCAGCGGGAATTCCCGGTGGTGGATAACACTGGCGCGGTGGAAGGGATCCTGACCCGCGACGACCTGGTGAAGGGATTATCGCAGAAGGGAGCGGATGCGCTGGCGCGCAGTGCCTTGCAGGCGCCATCACCGCCGGTGTCTGCCGGCCTCCCGTTCGATGCGGCGCTCGCCTTGCTTCAGGCCAGCGGCCGGAGCGCCTTGCCCGTGATCGAGAACGGCCGGCTGATCGGGATGCTGACGAAGGACAATATTACGGATCTGGTGCTGGTGAGGAGGGCGGTAGCTCGATAGGCGGGAAGACGGGAAGACGGGAAG
>CBINCZ010000001.1:0-23111 GCA_966249295.1 uncultured Gemmatimonadales bacterium | reverse complement strand
CAAGCTGGCGGTCGAGCAGGCACCTGCCAGCCACTGGCAGCAGGCACTTGGGGGTCTCCTCTGTCAGCGAGCCGAGCCGACTGCCCCGTCCCGCCGCGAGGAGGACAGCGTGTCGCGGCCTGGTCCGCTTCTCCACGGAGAGTGCTCCCATGACGGGCAGCCCCCTTATGCCACGGTGGATCCTGCACGAACAACCGGCCTCGCACAGCGCAAGAAGCGTGCACGCGAGCGGTTAGCGCCAGCGGAAGAGCCGTAGCGCGACCACGAACGGCACAACCAGCCAGGCCAGCAGCAGAAGCAGCTCGCCGGAAACCGAGGCGAGCGAGGCGCCTCGCAGCATGACGGCGCGGAGTGCGTCCACCGTGCCGGTGAGCGGCAGCGCCTGGATGAACGGCTGCATCACCCTGGGGAAATTGGCCGACGAGAAGAACACGCCGGAAAAGATCCACATCGGCAGCATGACCAGGTTGGCGAGGCCCGATACTGCTTCCACCGTCCGTGCCCGCGAGGCCACCATCAGCCCCATGGCGCTGAAGGTGAGCGCCGCGACCAGGCAGACAAGCCCCAGCGTCACGAATGATCCGCGCACAGGCACATCGAACACGAGCGCCGCGAAGCCCACCAGCACCCCGACCTCTAGCACCAGGAAGAAGAGTCGGGCGAGAAGGAACGACATCAGGTACTGCGAGCGCGACATGGGCGTAGCAACCAGCCGCTTGCAGTTTCTGCTTCCGGGCCGTCACCACCGCGAACGCGATGGACCAGATACCGCTGCCCATCAGGTTGAGCCCCAGCAAACCCGGAATGAAGAAATCGATGTAGCGGGCACCCCGCTCCCGGACCGTTGCCTCGGCCACCGGAATCGCGTCATGCCGGCCGGCCCCCTCCTGGATAGCCTGATCAGCGAGCAGGCGGGCCATCCTTGCGTCCGGCCGTGACGGATCAAAGCGGTACTCGACCCCTCCACCAGCGCTCGGAGCTACGACGAGCGCCACGTCAGCGGTGCGAAGCGCGCTCGCGCCGGCGCTGTCATCCTCGAGCGGTACGGCAATCAGGCCAGGCGCGGAATCGAGTGACGCAGCGACCGCAGCGGGCACGGAGCTGAGCACTCCCACCCGCGCCGACTCGGGTGGCCGGTTGCGAAAGGCGATGCCGAGGCCGAGCGCGAGCAGCAGCGGGAATCCGAACACCCAGAAGAGCGCCTCGGGCTCGCGCACGAACTCGCGCAGCCGGACGAGGGTGAGTTCAACGAGTGCCGATCGCACCGGTGTGCGATGTCCCTGGTCAGCCATCGCGCAGCGCCCTCCCCGTCAGCGACACGAAGACGTCCTCGAGCGTGGGCGAGTGGGTCCGCAGCTCGGCGAGCGGGAGCGCACGCCGGTCCAGCTCGCCGAGCAGTGCCGGAATAGCGAGGTGGAGCGCGGCCACGGGGAGTTCCCATCCGGTGTCGGTGGCATGGGCCGGCCGGGTAGCGTCAATAGCGGCGGCGATGGCGGCCAGCGCCTCCGGATCGAGCCGGGCCACCGCCTGCTCTTCCACCGCAAACGCAACGATCTGCTCCGCGCCGAGGCCGGCTATGAGCTGTCTTGGCGTTCCCAGCGCGATATTCCGTCCGTGGTCCACGATGGCAACCTGGTCGCAGAGCCGCTCGGCTTCGTCCATGTAGTGGGTGGTAAGGAGGATGGTTCGTCCGGTGGCCTTGAGCTGCTCGATGAGTTCCCACACCTGGCGGCGTGCCTGGGGATCCAGGCCGGTGGTTGGTTCATCAAGGAAGACCAGCTCCGGATCGCCTACCAGCGCACAGCCCAGCGCCAGCCGCTGCTTCTGGCCGCCGGAAAGCGTTCCTACCCGCGCTCGGCGCTTCTCATCGAGCTGGACGAGAGCGATAACGTCCCCGACGTCGCGACCCTTGTGATAGAAGCTGCGGAAGAGTCGGAGGGTTTCCTCGACGGAAAGTTTCTCCGAGAGCTGGGTTTCCTGGAGCTGGATGCCAAGCCGCTGGCGCAGGTCGTCGCCATGGTCGTGCCAGGTCCGGCCAAGCAGCTCGACCTCGCCGGCGTCGGGTACGGTGAGTCCTTCGCAGATTTCGATTGTGGTGGTCTTGCCGGCACCGTTTGGCCCCAGCAGGCCAAAGCATTCGCCCGGTGAGACCTCGAGATCGAGGCCATCCACCGCGACAACGTCGCCGAAGGTCTTGCGGAGCCCGCGAACCCGCAAGGCGAGGTCCGTTGGCGCGAGAGTGGTGCTTGCGGTCATGGCGGAGGAAGATAGCCGTACTCGGTGTCGACGAAACCTTCTTGCCGGTCAGGGTGTCAGACAGACATTTGACCGACCTTCCGGGAGACGAACATGATCCGACGTATTGGGGCGAGCCTGCTGCTGTTCCTGGCCGGGTGTGCAGGAGAGCGTCCCGCGACCGGCGGCTGGCATGCCGAACGTGACACTGTGGGGGACACGATCGTTGTCCGCACGGTCTCCGGCAGCGTCTGGGGCGCGCCGAGGACGCTGGTGGAGCGCGCCTCCGTCGGGAAGGCCGAAGGCGACGAGGAGGACCTGCTCGGGGGGTTCCGTGCGATCGCGGTGTCGCCCGATGGCTCCATCTTCATCTCCGACGGGGGTCCTGTCCTGCGGAAGTACGGACCGGACGGCCACTATGTGGCGACTTTCGGCCGCAAGGGCGGGGGACCGGGCGAGTACGCCAATCCCGATGGCGGGCTCGCGGTGCTGCCCGATGGCCGCGTACTGATCCGCGATCCGGGAAGTGGAAGAATCACGGTCTACGATTCGGGTGGCACCTACCTGGCGGGCTGGCGCATCCCAGCCGGCTTTTTCACGAGCCGCAAGCTGTACACCGACACGGCCGGTCGTGTACTGACATGGGTTGTGATAGACCCCGACAAGCCATTTGACCAGCGCCGCACGGCGCTGGAGTACATCGGTGATGCGGGCGCCGGTGACACGCTGGTCCTGCCGACGTGGAACCTGACTGAGGCCAACATTTCCGGCAGCAACAAGAACTCGACCAACATCACGTCGGTGCCGTTCACGGCCGAGGCCAAGTGGGCCTTCAGTCCGCTCGGCTACTACGTGGGCGGCGTGAACGACAAGTATCACATCACCTTCTTCCGGGCTGGCTCGCCCCTCGCCATCGAACGCAGGGCGGATCCCGTGGCAGTGCAGTCGGCGGAAGCCTCGGCGGAGAAGGACCGACTGACTCGGCAGTTCCAGGCAAACTTTCCCGGTTGGAGCTGGAACGGCCCTGGTATCCCCGATACCAAGCCGCCGTTCAAGGAGATCTATGCCGGCGAGGACGGGCGGATATGGGTGCAGCTCTCGCAGCCGGGGCGTCCCGAGGAAGCCGATGATCCGGCCGAGCCGGCCGTCTGGAAGGAGCCGATCGTCTTTGATGTGTTCGAGCCGGACGGCAGCTACCTGGGGCAGGTTGCGGCGCCGGAAGGGTTCCTGCAGTATCCTTCACCGATCTTCCGGGGCGACACCGTCTGGGCCGGATTCGAGGATGTCAATGGAGTGCGGTATGTGAAGCGGTATGAAGTGGCGCACAGCGCGCAGCGCTAAGCGCTCAGCGTTCAGCTTCCAGTCAGGAGCCCCCCATGCGTCACTCGGTCCTGCTCCCATCGTGGGCAATCGTTGGCGTTCTCCTGTTGCCGGCTGGTGGTGGTCCCGGTTCCGGCATCCCTCCGGGATCGCCAGTTGAGCGCATTCTCGCAAACGACAACCGCGCTCCGGCGGGGTCCATGCAGCACGACACGCTGGTCCTCCAGCTCGACGTGCGACGGGGGCGTTGGTTCCCGACGGCGGACTCGGGGCCAAGCCAGCCGGTGCTGGCATTCGCGGAAGCCGGAAAGCCGCTGACGATCCCCGGGCCCCTGGTGCGCGTGACCCAGGGCACGCCAATCCGCGTTGTTGTTCGCAATACCCTTGCTGATTCCAGCCTGACGCTGCACGGCTTCCACTCGCGCCCAGGGCGCACCGAGGACACGGTCCAGGTGCGGCCGGGCGAGCAACTGGTGCTGCGCTTCAACGCTGGCGCACCCGGCGCCTATTACTACTGGGCCGGCTTTCCCGGTGTAGCGATGCAAGACCGCAGTGGCGACGACAGCCAGCTGTACGGTGCGCTGATCGTCGATTCGACGGACGCCATGCCTGCCGATCGGGTCTTCGTCATCGGTACCTGGTTCGAAGAGGCCGATACGACGCAACCCAAGCCGTGGATTCCCCGCGACATGATGGTGATCAACGGCAAGTCGTGGCCGTACACCGAGCGGTTCACGTTCGCGACGGGTGATACGGTGCGGTGGCGATGGCTCAACCCCTCCGCCGACGCACACCCGATGCATCTGCACGGCTTCTACTTTGATGTCGAGAGCCGCGGCGACGGCATAAGCGACAGCATTTATGCCGCCACGTCGCGTCGGCAGGCGGTCACGGAGTTGATGCTGCCTGGCGGCACCATGTCCATGCAGTGGGTGGCGGCGCGACCCGGGAACTGGCTTTTCCATTGCCATTTCGGGTTTCACGTCTCTCACTATATCTCGTTCAACAAGATCGCAGATCCGGCTGATCCCGATTCGCCGGCAGAAGTGGGGCACACCGCAACCAGCATGGCGGGCCTGATACTGGGAATCACGGTGACTGATGCGTCCGTGTCGTCTCCCGTGAGCCGGCGGCCCGTCCGGCACGTTCGGCTCTTCATGCAGGCCGAGCCGGTGCAGGGCAAGGGGCCTGCGCACCGCTATGCCTTCGTGGAACAGCAGGGACCGCGTCCCCCTGCACCTGACTCGGTACCCGAGGCGACGCATCCATTGCTGCTCAGGCGGGGCGAGCCCGTCGCCATCACGGTGGTAAACCGGATGCCGTACCCCAGCGCCGTGCACTGGCACGGCATCGAGCTGGAAAACAGCGATGCCGACGGTGTGCCGGGCTGGAGCGGTAGTCCTGCCAACCCGATGCCCGTGGTCATGCCGGGCGACTCGACGACCGTCACATTCACGCCGCCGCGGGCCGGGACCTTCATCTATCACTCGCATTCGAACGAAGGTTTCCAGATCGCGGCCGGCCTCGCCGGCCCGCTCATTGTGCTTGACGAGCACGAGCCGCTCGACCGCGCTACGGACCACACGATCCTCATCAATCAGGGATTTGACGAAACGGGAAGAGTCAACGGCCGCGCCTCTCCCGACACGCTCCGCCTTGCCATGGGAAAGGAGTATCGGCTGCGATTGGTCCAGATCGCGCCGGACTGGCGCGTGGTCGTCTCGCTGGGAGACACAGCGGCCACGGCGGTCTGGCGCGCGGTCGCCAAGGATGGAGCAGACTTGCCCGCCCCGCAGCGCGGCGTGCGCCCGGCCAGCGTCGTGATGGGGCCGGGAGAAACGGCGGACTTCACATTCAGTCCGCTGCACCCCGGGCCGTTCACCCTGACGGTGGCGACCCAGCTGAAGGGTTGGCAGGTGGATGAGCCGGTTGTGGTGGTGGAATAGGACGCCGGGGCGACCGCACCGGTAATACCGCCCATGCAGCCAAGCCATCGGCTGCATCGGCGGTATCACGAATGTCCGCCGCTGGTCAGCCAGGGCGCGACGGCGCGGGGGAACGTCGCTCAGCGAGAGACGCTGTCATAACCGTAGAAGTAGTAGGTGCCCCCCGAGCGGACCACCTCGCCATCCGGGTCATTGAGCACTGCACCCACGACGTGCGCGCCGACGTTTTCCAGGAGGTCGCGGGCAGCGCAGATTTCGTCGCGCCCGGGTCGGCCGGCCCTGACGACCAGCAGGACGCCGTCCGTCATCGCACCCAGGATGGACGCGTCCGCTACCGCCAGGAGCGGGGGAGAGTCGAGCAGCACCAGGTCAAACTCGGCCGACAACCTGCCGAGGATCTCCTTCAGCGATGCCCCGCCAATCAGTTCCGCCGGGTTAGTAGGCGTTGCCCCCGCTGCAATCAGGAAGAGGTTGGGGAGTTGTGTGGCCTGGACCACGTCCGAAATGTCCGCCTCTCCCTCGAGGAGCGCCGAGAGCCCCGGTGAACGCTTGACGCCGAACATGTGATGCAGGTTCGCGCGACGCATGTCCGAGTCCACCAGCAGCACCCGGACGCCCTGTTGGGCGAAGGCGACCCCCAGGTTCGCCGCCACGGTGCTTTTCCCCTCGGCCTCCATGGTACTCGTCACAAGCAACGTCTTGAGGCTGGCGAACTCATTGGAAAAGATCAGCTTGGTCCGCACAGCGCGAAGCGCCTCGGCGCTGTTGCCCCGGGGCTCGCCGAGCATCGTGAGCATGCGCGGACCCGGCGATCGCGGTGCGCGGAGCAGCCGGCGCCCGACCCGGAAGCGCGGGATCACGATGGGCGTCTCCGATTCCAGGACGTTGGCGAGGTCCTGCTGTCGCCAGATCGTAGGCTTCAGGGACTCGAGGAGGAACGCCAGGCCGCATCCAGCAGCGAGCCCCACGATCAGCCCAATGATGAGAATCAGCCGCGGCGTCAATCCCGTGGGCGTGGCGGCGCTGGCAGGGTCTATGATTTCCACCTGGCCGACCTGAACAGCTTCCGCGAGCCGGGCGTTCTGGTATTCCACCCGCAATTGATCACCGCGTCGCCGGTCGGCCTCGACGGTCTCGAGCAGCGAAGCCTCATCGCTCTCGTTCACGGAGAGTCGCTGGTAAGACGGAGCTGCACCCGCGCTCTGTCGGTCCAGTTCGCCAATGCGGTCATTGAGCACGGCGATGGCACCCTCGACGGCCACCTGGAGCCGATCCTGCGTTGTCGCGATCAGTGCCGACAGCCGAGTGACGTCCGGGTTGGTCGCCGCGGCGCCAAAGGGCCCGAATGTGAGCGAGTCCTTCTGGGTCTGGTAGCGCGCGAGCTGCTCGCTCAGTTGCCGGATGGCGGAGTTCTGCTCCACACCCGGTGATGCAAGCAACGACAGGATGGCTTGCCCGCTCGGCACGGTGGAATCCTGCATGCGCTGCAGCACCTGCTGGTACAACTGGCGCTGGGAAGTCAGCTCGGTACGGCGCGCTGCCAGCTGGCTGACGGTGGCCTGGCTGGCTGCGAAGCGGTCTCGGGTACTGAAGGCGCGCTGGCGTGCCCGGAAGGCGGCCAGGGCCTGGCGCGCCACGGCCAGTGCGCTGTCTGCCTCGCGCAGCTGGCCTTCCAGAAAGACACGCCGAGCGTGCGATTCCCGCTGTGCGTCCTCGGCGTTCGCGTCCCGGAACAGCTGCACCAGCCGATTGGCCACATCCTGCGCCAGGTCCGGGTCCGCCGCGAGATATCGCACGTCAATGACGTCGGTATTCGGACGGGGCATGACGTCGAGATTGGCGATCACCGAGTTCACCGCGTCGGCGCGCGGGATGAGGCGAATCGTGGTCGTGCCGATGCGGGGAGCCGAGTCGAGGGTGACGCGCAAACCTTCATGGCCGACCGGCAACCCGTATGGAACCGGTGTCGTGTCCCTGTCACCAGTGACTGCAATGCCGTCGGCCCGCAGGTCCAGCACGAGTGAGTCGGCGCCAGGATTCGTCCCGAGTTCGATGACGCGCAGCAGGCCCAGGGGCAGCCCGTCGGCTCGCAGCCGGAGCACGGGCATGCTGTCGACGACGGCCCCGGCCACCGTGCGGCTCGAGAGCACCTCGATCAGCGAGAGCAGGGGATTGACCTCGGTGCCAGTGACGCCGCGATTGCTTGCGTCCGTCAGGCCCGCGGTGAGTGCGCCTCGCGTGTCACGGACCCTGATGACGGCGTTGGCGCTGTAGCGCGGCTGCCGGAGCAACGCATACGCCGCTGCGGCCGCGGCCGCGAGCACGGTGACCAGCAGGATCAGGCGTACGTGCCGGCGGAGAATACCCAGGAACCGATGCAGATCGAGCGGTGCCAGGGCGTACTGCTCGTCCCCCTCGTCGAACCGCCGTGTAGGGGGCTGGGCCGGGTCGGGGAACCCGGACGCGGAACCGGGAAGTCTCTTCACTGCCGGGCAACCGAGACGATGGCCGCGGCGGCGCCCAGAATGCTGGCGACGGGACCGATGATATCGCGGAATGCGTTGCCGCGACGCTGAAGGAATATCTGGTCTCCCGAGCGAATCGGGGTGGCTCCCCGATTTTCCCTGGTGTTCGTCAGGTCAATAAGCTCCTGATGCGTACCGCGGATCAGGCGCACCCGCTTCAGGGCTCCTTGATCGACTCCCCCGCCGGCTTGCGCCACGGCCTGCGAGACCGTGGTGCCGAGCGGCAGGTTGTAGAGTCCGGGCTGCCGCACTTCGCCGCCCACCGCCACGCTCAGGAGCGGTTCGATCACGACCTGCGGATCATTGGTGAGCTGGGTGAGGTACTGACGGATCCGATTGGTCGCCTCGGCAAGCGTCACGTTCCTCACGTCCACAGACTGGTAGAGCGGATGTCCGATGGTTCCGTCGGCCGTGATGCGGAACTCACCGCTCAGTTCCGGCTGGCGCCACACCGTGATGCGCACGACGTCGCCCGGCCTGAGACTCTGGACGTAGGCAGAGCCCCCGGCGCTGGCAGAATCCTGGGCCGACGCCGGAGGGACAGCCGCCAGCAGCAGAAGGAACGGGACCGCCCACGTCGAGAACCTGCGGGCCGGGTCAGCGAACAGGGGCATCGGGACGCACCTCGGGGGAATCGTGAAGGATCGGCGACGGGACTTCCGAAGCCTCGTCGGTGTCACCGGCAACAACGGCCCGGGCCGTGGCGACCAGGATCCCAAGGTCGCTCCGCGTCGTGGCGCGGCGAGCGTAGCTCAGGCTGGTGGCCAACTTGCGAGGCAAAATCTGGGCGCGGTACGCCGCTACCGGGTCGGCCATCCCGCCCAGGATGGCAGCCTCATTGCGGAATTGCAGTGAGGCCGGGTCGGTCATGCCCGGGCGATAGCGCAGCAGCTCCCGCTCGCCGGGAGAATAGGCCGCGACGAACTCGGGCACTTCGGGCCGAGGGCCCACCAGGCTCATCGTGCCTACCAGAACATTCAGCAGCTGCGGCAGTTCGTCCAGTCGATAGCGACGCAGCCATCGTCCCAGCCGGGTGATCCGGCTGTCGGCACCGATGGTGACGGGCGCCCCCGCCGCGGGGCGCATGGTGCGAAACTTCCAGATCCGGAACGGCGCCCCTCCCTCGCCAATCCTGAGCTGGCGAAAGAACACGGGGCCGCCGTCGTCGAGCTTGATCGCGAGTGCGATGATGGCGAAGACCGGCGCCAGCAGCGCGAGGCCGAGACTCGCCCCCAGCAGATCCAGTGCACGCTTTGATGCCGTCATCGCCGATGCGCCCGCACGATATCGAGGACTGCCTCGGTCACGTCGGCAAGGTCGGCGTCCGTGAGCCCGGGGTGCAGCGGCAAGCTCAGCATCCGCTCGTAGTTGGCGTACGCCACCGGATAGGCGCCGGCCGCGTAGCCATACCGGTCCCGGTAATACGGGTGAAGATGCAGGGGAATGAAGTGCAGCGATGTACCGATGCGTCGCCTGGTCAGCTCCGCGATGAACTGGTCCCGGTCGATGCTGAGTGCGCCGGGCTGGAGACGGAGCACGTACAGGTGCCAGGCGTGTTCCACGCCGGGTCGCTCCACCGGCAACTGGAGGGCATCGCACCCGGAGAAGGCGGCGTGGTACGCTGCCACGACGGCTCGGCGGCGCTCCTGGTGCCGCGCGAGCTTGCGCAGCTGCCACAGACCCAGGGCGGCCTGGATATCCGTCATGTTGTACTTGAACCCGGGAAGCCTGACTTCGTAGAACCAGTGGCCGCCCTCGGCGTAGCGGTTCCAGCCGTCGTGACTCATACCGTGCAGGCTGATCGTCCGGGCCCGGGCGAGGAAATCAGGGTCGGCGGTGAGCATGCCGCCTTCGCCGGTAGTGAGATTCTTGGTGGCGTAGAAGCTGAAGGCGACGGGGTTGTCGCCGGACCCGATCAGCTTTCCGTCGTGCCGGGCGGGGAGCGCGTGAGCGGCGTCCTCAATAATCACAAGGCGATGCCGGGCGGCGATATCCCGGATTGCGGCGAGGTTCGCCGGATGGCCGCCGAAATGCACCACGAGAATGGCGCGCGTGCGTGGGGTCACCGCCGCCTCGACCTGCTCGGGATCCATCTGCAACGTGACGGGCTCCACGTCCGCGAACACCGGCCGGGCCTGGACATGCTCGATCACGTTGGCGCTGGCGGCGAACGTCAGGGGCGACGTGATGACCTCGTCACCGCGGCCGACGCCGAGTGTCACCAGTGCCGTGTGCAGGCCGGCGGTGCACGAATTGAGTGCCAGGGCACCGGGCGCACCGAGATAGCGGGCGAACTCCTGCTCGAACTGGGCGGTTTTCGGCCCGGTCGTGATCCAGCCCGACCGCAGGGTGTCCACGACCTCGGCGATCTCTTCCTCGCCGATGCACGGCGGTGCAAACCGCAGGAAGCTGTCGCGCAGTGCACTCGCTGGCCGGTCAAGCGGCTGCTGGATGGTCATGACACACCCGGACGAATGGTTGCAAGATAATGTGTGCGCAGCAGCGCAATTGCCGACGGGGCGGGGCGGACGGAGGCCCGAATTGCCGCATGCACCGCATGGACATGCTCAGTCCGCGCGGCCTTCACCGCACACGCACGGCTGAAGCGCAGGACGTAGTGCGAGATCATCGTGACAGCGGCACGGCGTCCGCCGCGCCCTGGGGTTCGTGGGCCGAGCTCCGCTGTGCGAGCATGCCCAGCAGGAAGCCCGTCCCGTAGCCGAAATGCAGCGTGGGAAACACCAGCATCAGCCGGAGGGCGACGCCCACTCCGAGATCGCGAGCCCTGGACAGGCTGACAGCGACGGTCGTGATCGCATAGGCCGAGAGCATCGCCGCCAGGAGCACCCAGAGCAGTGGCCAGACGGCACCCGCGAGGGCGGAGACCACGAGACACATGACGAAGGCAGCCGGAATGACCTGCCGCACTGTCATCACTGCCCGCAGCTTCCTGATGACCATGGGCTTGTACCAGCCGTACTGGTAATACATGCGCCACAACTGCCGCAGCGATGTGCGCGCGAAATATCGAGACCGGACCATTGGCAGCAGCAGCAAGCGCCCTCCATGACGCAGGAGGCGGAGGTTGAACTCGTCGTCCTGGTTCCGCACCAGGTCTTCATCGAAGCCGCCGATACGCTGGAAGATCTCACGCCGGTAGCACCCGAACGGCACGGTATCCACCCATCGGGGCTGCTCCAACGCGAGCCGGAACCAGGCGTTGCCCACGCCGAACGGATGGCCCATCCCTGCGGCGATGGCGTGGGCCAGGGCGGTGTTGCTGCCCGGACAGGTCTGGCACGCTCCGCCCACGGCGTCAGCTCCGCTCTCCATGATCCCGTCCACCAGGCTCCTGATGTACCCGGGAGGGTAGGAGGCGTGTGCGCCGATCAGCATGATCAGGGAGCCCGACGCCTCCCGCACGCCCAGGTTGAGGGCAGCTGGCGTTATCCGGCGGGGATTGTCCAGGAGACGGATGCACGAGTGCGTCGCGGCGAGCGCCCGCACGGTATCCGCCGTGGCATCCGTACTCTGGCCGTCCACTACCAGCACCTCGAGCCGATCGAGCGGATAGCCGTTCGACAAGACCGACGACAGGCACGTCGCGATGTACCGTTCCTCATTCCGGCACGGCACGATGAGCGACACGAGCGGAAGCTCAGTTGGCATGGATCCCGGCCTGTGCGTGACGCCGGCTTGCGCGCAGTCGAGCGGCAAGCGCCTCGCCGTTGCGCCACAGATTGAAGCGGGCTTCCATGTGACGGCGCCCGGCAGTTGCGAGCTCCTGCCGGCGACGTCCGTCTTCGATCAGCGTCTTGATCGTCCGGGCCAGGGCCGGCACGTCCCCGGGAGGAACCAGCAGGCCGCAGCACCCGTCATCCAGCATCTCCGGAATTCCGCCGAGGTCCGACGCGATGACCGGCGTCCCCACGGCCAGGGCTTCCTTGACGACCGTGGGCATGGCATCAGGAGCCACTGATGGGTGGACCAGGACCGTGGCCCGGCGCATCAGTGCCAGCACCTGGTCTTCGCCCAGCCAGCCGTGGAATTGCACGCGATCACCCAGCGCCAGCTCCCCAGCGAGCCTGCGCAGCGCCCCCTCCTGCTCACCACCGCCCACCAGGTCCAGGCTGAGATCGGTTCCACCTTCGCGCAGCGCCGCCATGGCCCTGAGCAGCCCGGCATGACCCTTCAGCGGCTCCAGGTTGCCGACGGCGATAAGCCGGTTCCCGGCGCGCTCGTCCGTGGAAAACGGCATCTGTTCCAGTGGCAAGCCGAGATGGTGGACGACAAGACGGGATGCGATCCGGTCATACACTTCCGGGTAGTGCTGGCGCAGGTAGGTCCGGTTGTACTCGCATACCAGGAAGACGTTGTCGGCGTACAGCATTTTCTCCGGCAGGAATGCCGGCTGGTGGTAGAGGTCCATACGCGCGTGCACAAACATCGAGAACGGTATGTCCGGCTGGGTATTCCGGTGGAAGAGATAGGCGACCGAGGCGGCGTGGTTGCCCCAGTATGCCAGCACGTGGTCAAACCGCTGCTTGCCGAACCGCCGAATGGACGCCGAGGCATATGCACTGGCATAGGCGGACTTGGCAACGGCATTTGGGCCATATCTCGCGGCCGCGGCGAGGATGGGAACCGAGTCCCGCAGGATCGGCACGGTCCGTTGACCGGGCCAGGGCAGGGCTCCGCGCAAGACCGCCGCGGGCGTCACATGATGCACACGATTGCGCGGCAGCACGCTGGCGTCGAGCAGCCGGGGGACGTTCGCCCAGAGCCGGTCGTCCGGCGGGTAAAAAGCGAAGATGTCCAGCTCAATGCCGCACTCCAGCAAGGCCCGCATGTCGCGTGCAAAAAATGTATTCAGCCGGCCCGGAAACTGATTGGTGAACACCGCCACGCGCATGTTGCCTCAGGTCCCATCGAGACTTTGATAACGTGATACCGATCACAGCATGTCGTGCAAGAACCTGCAATCTTCCCGGCCGCACGGTGGAAGGCACAGGAAATGCCGCATTTTTCACCGTCGCTGTCAGCGCTGCCCACTGCTCCTGGTCTTGCGCCGTGCTGTCCGAGCGGCAACTTCTAGGGAGCAGTCTGGGGAGTGGACCCCCTGACCGCTTCAGGCAGTAACGTCGCGAGCACCCTCATCTGAGGGCCGCGGTAAACGGCAAACCCGGCGAAAGCCGGGGACGCAAAGCTACGAGGCTACCGCACGCCCAGGCGTGCCATGCCAGTCGAGCCGCCCCACCGGACAAAGATGAGGTTGCAGCATGCTCCGTCTTTCCACGGCAAGGGCCACTGTGCTCGGAACCGTCGTTGCCGTACTCTGTCTCACGCTGAACGCCTGCTCGGATTCCACCACCTTCGCGCCCGACGCCTCGCCGGACGCGACGCTCCGGCGCGGCTCCACCCAGCCAGGTAACTCCGGCCAGCCGGGCAATTCCGGCTGGAAGACCACGGCCACATCACTCGAAGTCACGCCGGACGGATTCTCCCTTGCCGTCGGGGCCACCAGCCAGCTGTCCGTCGCCGCCCGCAACCGAAAGGGGACCGAGATACCCCTCCGGACTGTCACCTGGCAGAGCTCGGATACCACGGTGGCGCGGGTGACCTCGGGCACCGTCACGGCGCTGAAGGCCGGTACCGCACTCATCTCCGCCACGTTTGATGGCCTCGCTGACACGGTGAAGGCCACCGTCACTTCCGAGGCAATACCGGTCGACTCGGTCGCCGTTTCTCCGGATTCTGCCAATCTCATCGTCGGCCAGCAGCTGAGCCTCACGGCGGAGCCGATGACGGCAGACGGCGACGTGTTGACCGGTACCGCAGTCTCCTGGTCAAGTTCCAATACCGGGGTCGCCACGGTCAGCTCCTCAGGCCGGGTTACCGGCCTCAAGGCCGGTGCAGTGCTGATTACGGCCAGTGCCGGCGGCGAGTCCGGTGTAGCCGAGCTTACCGTCCAGCCCGTACCGACCGTGGCGGTGGCGAGCGTCCAGATCTTGCCTTCGCCCATCTCTGTTGTTGCCGGCCAGACCGTACAACTCAGTGCGACGACCAAGGCAGCGGATGGCACCGCGCTGAGCGGGAGGAGCCTGACGTGGACCTCCTCGAACTCCAAGGTGGCCACGGTGTCCTCCACCGGCCTGGTGACTGGCGTCGGCGCCGGCACCGCGGCGATCAGCGTCATCAGCGAAGGAACGGCTGATACCGCCAGCGCCGAGGTCGAACCCTCGATCGTGCCTGTGGCCAAGGTGGTCTTGAATGACACCGAGGAGACGCTGAAGGTCGGCGAGTCCAAACAGCTGGTGGCAACACCCATGGACGCCAGCGGGAATGCGCTGACCGGACGGACCGTAAGCTGGACCAGCTCCCGCTCCTCCGTGGCCACTGTCTCGTCCAGCGGCCTGGTCAAGGCCGTGGCGGCGGGATCGGCAACCATTAGTGCGACCGTGGACGGCAAGTCCGCGAGCGGCGCCATCACCGTGGAAGCGGCGTCGGGTGGCTCCACGCCCACGCCTGATCCTGATCCCACGCCGACCGAACCCGATCCCACGCCCACCGCCCCTGCCGAACGGGTGGGCTTCTACGTTGCGCCATCCGGGTCGTCGGCTGGCAGCGGCACCAAGAACAGTCCGTGGGATCTCAACAGCGTGCTGAGCGGGAGCAAGTCGATCCCGGACGGCGATACGGTCTGGGTGCGCGGCGGGACGTACCGGGGTGGGTTCGTCAGCTACCTCAACTCGACCGCGCAGCAGCCGATCGTCGTGCGCGCCTATCCGGGCGAACGAGCCACGATTGACGGGAACCTGACCATCTTCGGGTCGAACACCGTGTTCTGGGGCCTGGAAATCATGAACTCGAATCCCCTCGGCTCGGGCCGCAACGGCATCGACGTCAAGGGACCGGGCACGCGGCTGGTCAACCTGGTAGTGCACGATGCCGGTCGCAGCGGTCTGGGCGTCTGGAATGAAGCACCGAACGCCGAGGTGTACGGCTCGATCATCTACAACAACGGCACGGTGACGAACCTGGACCATGGCGTCTATTTCAATGGCAACACCGGGACGAAGTACCTCAGGGACAACATCGTCTTCAATAACTGGCAGTACGGCCTGCACGGGTATTCGTCCATTCGCGGCGAACTGAACAACCTGGTGCTCGACGGCAATGTCTCGTTCAATAACGGCTCGATCAGCCCGAACCGGCACGGGCCCGACCTGTACGTCGGCGGCAGCACCGTGACGAACCTGCGCGTGACCAACAATTACATCTGGCGCCGCAACGACGGTGAACTCGCCCTGCGGCTGGGTGATGGGACGTCCGGCAACAGCGGCCTCACGCTCACGGGCAATTACACCGTCGGCGGAACGCTGATCGGCACGTTCTCCAACGTGACGCAGTCCGGTAATACATTCCTCTCCTCGGCGAACCCGCCGACCTCGGGCATGAAGGTGGTCGTGCGTCCTAACCGGTATGAAGCGGGCCGCGCTAACATCATTGTGTACAACTGGGGCAATGCCGGGAGCGCCAGCGCCGACCTCTCCTCGGTGCTCCGGCCAGGAGATGAGTACGAGGTTCGTGCCGCGCAGGACTTCTTCGGCGCGCCGGTGCTCAAGGGCACCTACAGCGGCGGATCCGTCACGCTGCCGATGACGCCGGTCCGGGCTCCTGCCCTCATCGGGCGCTCGGGGAACGATCCGGGCACAACTGGCTCGCAGTTCCATGTCTTCGTCGTACTGACCAACTGATGCCTGCCTCCCGGCCGGAGTCCTCGCGACGTGCGAGGCTCCGGTCGTGGCGGCTGGTCCCACCTGCACGGCCGACGTCACGCGAACTCCGGCAGGCGCCGGCTTGGGCGCCGGGCGGAGATGCTGGCGTAGGTTGACACGAGTCGGGACACCAGGGCTGAGCGGTCGTATTGTTCCGCCGTGCGGCGGGCCACGGTTCCCTGCAGCAGCCGCAGTTCGAGATCCGCCGCGAGCTGGACCATGCGATCGGCCATTGCGTCCACATCGTCGAATCCGACCACGAATCCACTTGCGCCACTGCGAACAAGCTCCGGCACGTCGCCACACGGCGTGGCGATGACCGGACGCCCCGCTGCCATCGCCTCCAGCACAGCATTGGGAAATCCTTCATGGTCCGACGCCAGCACCAGGAAGGCGGCCTGCGCCAGTTGTGCGGGGACATCATCGCGTGCGCCGGCGAAATCGAGATCGGCGGGTGAGAGGCCGAGGGAGACGGCCAGCGCCTCGAGTCGGGCGCGCTCCGGGCCATCTCCGAGGATGCGCCCTCGCAGGTCGGGGCTTGTCTGTCGAGCCCGGGCGAGCGCGCGGACGAAGCGATCCATTCGCTTGACCGGCAGCAGGCTGCCGACGGCCAACGCTATCGGGCCCGGCCCAAGGGGATCCCGCGAGACCGGACGCCCGGCCTGCCGGTCGAACTCGTCCAGGGCAATCGCGTTCGGGACCACGTGCACCGTGTGCTCGCGTCTGCCGCTCGCGATGGCAGCTCGGCGACCGCGCTGCGAGTTGGTGATGAGATCAGGCGGGGCGGCAAGCAGTGGCCTGGCCCAGTGACCGTTGGTCTGGAACTCGTAGTCGAGGTCGCTCCGGATGGCGCCGATGGCGAGCGCGCCGTGCACCCGCCCCGCAATCGTCACATACAGGTTGCCAAAGAAGTGGGCCGACTGGATGACGTGGGGCCTGAACCTGGACACCGCCGTCAGCAGCCTCGCAGTCCTCAGGGCGGGCTGCTGGCTCTGGCCGACCCAGATCGGTGGCACACCCAGCTCGCGCAGCTCGGTCTCCATGGCTTCGCCGCGCGTCAGGCTGAAGACGGCCGGCTCATGCCCCGCTTCGCTCAGCGCGGCGACGGCGTGCACGAGCTGCCGCTCTGCTCCGCCGCGACCAAGCGTTCCGGCGACCAGCGCGACACGCAGCGGTCTCATGAAAACCGCCGGCGGCGGAGCCGCAGCAGGGGACTGGAGGCACCCAGCATGACGACGGCCGCAGCCGCCAGGAACCAGATGGCCTTGTTCTGGTATTCAGCAGACACGAATTCGAGGAGTAATGCCGCCGAAACCAGGAGGCCCAGCCTTCGCACTGGCCGCATTCGGCTAGGCAGTCCCTTGAGCGCATACGACAGGACGAACCCGAGCAAGAGGATGAAGCCCGGTATCCCGTTCTCGGCGAGGATCTTGATCCAGCCGGCATGGGCATCCTTGTGACGATATTCGTCGTAAGGCGGCAGGCCTGGCCGGGCTCCCAGATGTCGCCAGGCGTCGGTGAAGCCTCCCGTGCCTACCCCCAGCGGGTGTTCCTGAAACACATAC
Organism: uncultured Gemmatimonadales bacterium; assembly: GCA_966249295.1. Taxonomy (GTDB): domain Bacteria; phylum Gemmatimonadota; class Gemmatimonadetes; order Gemmatimonadales; family GWC2-71-9; genus CAMLHP01. The sequence goes on along the minus strand of CBINCZ010000001.1, from coordinate 5,742 downwards.
CATCCACCGAGCAGAAGCTCGGAACGATGGCTCGTACGGTCTACCAGGGGCGTCTGCTGGTCGAACAACAGCTGCACGCGCCCGAGTGCGTGCTCCTGGAGGTCCGAGAACTGTGTGGCCGCCGCGACTACCACGATGCACGCGATGCCGATGAGCGTGACCCGTCGGCCGAGCGACTCGAGCGCGACGAGCATGTAGATCGCGCACGCGGCGCCAACGAGCATCGTGCCCCGGCTTCCACTCAGGAATATCGATACCAGCGCGACAGCGGCGAGCAGCGACAGCCAGAGCGCACCGCGCCGTCGAGTGTGCGCGAAGGGCAAGGCAAGGCAGAGCGCGAACAGGGCACACAGGGGCAGTGCAGATCTGGCGTTTGGATTGATGACCGGGAGTACATCGAGCTGAATCGCGTGCAGCAGGCCCGCCGCTGCGGCCAGCACACCGCAGATGATGCCCAGCCAGTACCAGTCATCACCCCGCAGGCTGCGACGTACGCAGTACGTGAAGATGCCTGCGACGGAGATCATGCCCAGTACGTCCTGGATACCGCGCGCCCGGGACTGGCTGTAGAGCAGTTCGATCGCGAGCAGCCCGCAGGTCAGGATGATCAGCCGCAGTGGTGCGTCCCGGCGCCGGACGATAAGCGGAATCCACAGGATCGTGACCAGCAGGAGCCAGTAGTTCAGGGTGTTCCACCGGAGCAGGCCCCCGGTGAACACGAGCGAGGTCATCAGCGGGTCAAGCGTGCACAGTATTCCGATGCCGAACAGCCCCAGCACCGGCCGACGAAGCCCCACCACCACGCTTGCGAAACCCAACGCAGCCCAGAGGAACACGGCGACTTGCAGGCCCAGGAGCAGCCCCACCGCGCCAGCGGCCACGATGGCGGCGACGTACATTGTCCCGACCCGCTCACGGCGAAGCGAGCGTCCGGCCGCTCCGATGCTGGGCGCGCGCCGCATGGCGGTGACTGATGCAACGCTGGTCATTGAACCGGCCGTCTCCGCGCCAGCGGCAGCCGCCGCCGCTCGCAGGCACTGCGTATCTGCTCAGCCCACGCCTCCAGTGTCCGGGCGTTCGCGAACGCTCGGCAACGAGCGCGCAGCGCGGGCCAGTCCCTGCTATCGGTGAGCGCGTGCCGGATCATGGCGGCCAGGGCTGAGGGGTCGCCGGGCTGCACCAGCCAGCCGCGCTCTCCCTGCTCGCCCACGACAGCCGGTGCTGCGCCCACATTCGTGCTGAGCACCGGCAGCCATTGCGACATTGCGTCGAGCCAGGCCTTGCAGTAGCCCTCGGTATGCGACGGATGCACGCAGAGGTCCGCCGCCCGGAACTCCCGGGCCAGGCCGGCCCGGTCCAGCTGGCCGGCAAATCGCACGTGGGCCGTCAAGCCAAACTCTCGCGCCGACGCCTGCAGGGCGGACCGTTCCGGGCCGTCTCCCGCGAGCGTAAGCGTCGGAAGTGGCTCGAAGCACTGTGACCTGAGCTGCGCGAGCGCCGCGAACAGCACAGGCACGCCCTTTTCCACGCTGAGGCGACCCGCGTAGATCAACCGTGGCGGATGGGAGAGGGCGCGATCGTCATTGACCGGAGTGGCCGCGACCTCCTCCTGGGAGAGCGAGGTTGCGAACAGCCACTCCATGCCCGGAGAGGGGGGCGTGGGCGCGTCGCCGACCGCCATCATGACGCCACCATTCCTGGCGAGGCGCCGCATGGTCTGGCGGGTGATCCGGTTCATCACGGTCGTCTGCGAGTTGACCGTCCATGAACCGTTGTACAGAGCAAAAAGCGGCTTCTTGCGCGCGATGGCCAGCATCAAGCCGAGATACGGGAGGTCCCCGGGAACCGGCGTATGGACCAGATCCGCGTTCCGGACTTCCCGGTCTATCCGGCGCACGTAATAGGGAAGCCCCGTGAGTATCGAGAGCTTGCGCCGAAAATCGACGCCCACCGGGCTCCGCACCGCGACCACCCTGGCATCCGCCGGCAATGGCATCCCGCCTTCGCGGGCACACGAGCGGACGATCAGGATGGTCATGTCATCGCACAGCGTCCGCAGCGAATCCATCTGCGCCGGAAACCCGCCATACGAGTACCAGCGCCCGTCGGCATCCTGCCAGCACTGCTTGAACGAGATCACGCACAGCCTCATGAGCAGCTGACCCTGCCGGTGAGCTCGCGCGGCACCACCACGTCGAGCACGCCGGCTTGCCGCAGCTGCCGGACGTGGTCCAGGAATGGCACCAGCCATTGTTCGGCCTGTGCGCCGTTGCCGCGCAGCGAGTGCGGGTGACCATAGGCTACCACAAGGCCGCCGGTACGAACTGCCTCGTCCACGATCGCGAGTGTTGCCGACGCAAAGCCGCACGGTGTATTGAGCCGGGCGCAATGCACCTGCCCGATCCGGCTGACCCGCCCCGGGCTTTCGATCCGGCGACCCACCATGCGGTCCAGTGCGCGTTGGCCCAGCGACCGGTAGGCGACCCGGCAGAAGTCGTACCCTGTTTCATGCAGTGCTCCGCACAGCTGGCCGAGGCCGGTGCGGCCGCGCGGGACCGCCCGCCGCTCGGATCGGCTGAAGGAAAGACCGCGCGGGTAGTCGAAGGGCTGGTTGTAAGGCGGGACAAACGACGTCACCGGGGCGCCGATGCAGTCCTCCAGCGCGTGCCTGCTCTGCACCAGCATGCTTCGGAGCGCGCGCGAGTCCAGCTCCGGGATCCACTCGTGCCTGTAGCCATGGCTTGCAATCTCATGGCCGGCCTCATGGAGGCCGCGAATCTGGGCTGGATCATGGTAGGGGCGCTCGCCCGGCAACGCCGCTGCGGCGACCACGGCGAAGCACGCAGGAATGTCGTAGTCGGCGTGCAGTTCTAGCAGCCGCTCGGTGCACTCATAGTCGGCGCACTCCCCGAAGTTCTGCACCGGCAGCCCGCGGCGCCGATCCGCATCCGCGCCCCACTGGGTGTCGTAGTCCCAGAAGACGACCAGCCTCGCGCGATGCATCAGGCCACGCCCCGGGTCCATGATGCTCTGCTGCGCGCCAATTCCTCCGCCACGCAATCGGCCACACCGCGCAGGTACTGCAGGGTCTGCCGAGCCCGGCTGGGGCGAATGATGTGCAGCGCCTGCAAGGCGGTCTCCACCGCCATTCCGTACGCGAACCAGAGGCGCCGGCTGAGCCTGCGATCACCGCTGACGCGCTGGATATAGATCCGGTTCCGGAGCGCCTCGAAGGCCAGGCGACGCGAGTCGGGCCTGCCACCGCCATCCTGCAGGTGCAGCAGGCGGGCCGAAGCTGAAAGCACCTGGCCGCCGAGGCGCCGCATGCGCAGGCTGAATTCCAGGTCATTGCCGCACGCGTAGCCATCAAAGCTTTCCGCGTAGCCGACGGCGCGAGCCGCCTCCGTCTTCCACATCACTGCCCCTCCCGGAAGCCAATCGCCGGGGATCAGGGCGGGACCCGGAGGCATCCGGCCCCACGGTGTCGAGACTCCGGAGTCGAAGTAGCGTCCGGGTGCAAGGCTCGGAACGACCAGCAGCATTCGCCGCAGGCGCCACTGGAGCGAGACGCCGCTGGGTTCGTTGTCGATGCAGGCGCCTACTCCCACAATGTGGGGATTGGCCCGGTGGGCCTTTTCCAGTGCTGCCAGGCAGTCGGGCAGCAGTACGATGTCATCGTCGAAGGAAGCAACCAGGTCATGGCGGACCTGTGCCAGCGCGAAATTGCGCTGCTTCGTGACTCCAGCCCCGGAAGCATCCACGCGGAAGTAGTCGACCACGTCGGCCACGGGAGTGGCGGCGACATATTCGCTCAGGACCGTCTCCGTCGCGCTGTCGGGGCTGGCGTCCACCACGACGAGTTGTTGTGGCCGCGGCACCTGCGTCGCGAGCGAGGTGAGGAAGCGCCTGAGGATCGCAGGCCGGCCTCGTGTGCATACGACGACGGCGCATCCTGGGTGCAGGCGTCGCGCCGCCGGCATCTCGACGGGCACGTTCTGGCTGCCGAGGTGCAGCTCGCGCACGATGCTGAGGGCGCGGTTGGACGCAGGGGCACTCATTTGAGGGCCGTCGCCTTCCGAACGGGATCGCTCCACGGGCGCGCCACACCTGGGGCCGCGCGGCCGGCCAGGTGTTCGATCAACTGTTGCAGCCGCTCGGCCGCGCCCCCATCTACCGGGCCGCATACGTCCGACACCAGCCGCCGCCGGGCTTCCCGGTCCCGGGCGGGGTCGCGGACATACTCGACGACCTCGCCCACCAGCGCCTCCAGTGAGGTAGCCAGTCGGACTCCGCCGGATTCCGTCACCGCCGCGTAGTGGGTGGACTGGTGACACGCGGCCGCCATCCGATCCTCGTCCGAACCACGCTCGAGCGCAAAGCCGACACAGACCACCGGCACATCCAGCACCGCAGCATCGAGGCTCATGGTCGATGCCATATTGAGGCAGGCGTCCGCATGCGCCAGCGCGCTGACCAGCCTGGCTTGTGCCTCAACGGTCCCAAACCGCCCGTCCGCGCCCTGCGGGGCCGCGACCACGAGGTTCGGTTCGGTCCCGGCGATGGCAGACCAGCGCGCGAGGTTGTCGGCGGGATGGGGCCGGAGGAGCACTACGTGGCGACGGGTCACCGCCTCGACGCCGAGCCGACGGCACAGCGTCCGCACCAGCTCGGGCTCCGTGGGAGTGAAATGGGCACAGTTGGCCGCATACAGCACATAGCGGGCGTCAGGATCCAGACCCAGGAGCGCCAGTGTTGCCCCCCGGCTGTGCATGAATCCCGGTGTCCGGTGGAGGTCGAACTGAGGTGTGCCGGTCACGTGTACATGCGACGGGTCCCGGTCGGGATGCAGGCGCAGGACCTCGTCAGCCATGCGCCGACTCCAGACCGCATAATGATCGAACGGCGGCTGACGGCCCCGGCTGGTAAGGTTGTCGAAACTGAGGATGCAGCCGAGCGTGGGGATGCCGAGCTGCCCGGCGGCGCGGGTATAGGCCGCCTCGTCCGGGACCACGGACGCCGTGGAGACCATCAGGTCGGGAGCGAGACCGCGCAGCTGGGTGCGGATGGCCTCCATGCCGGGACGACGGAGCGCTCGCCGATGCTCGCTGGCCGCAAGCCACCCCAGCAGCGGGTCACGCGCGCCGATGACTGACAGCCCCTTGAGCGCCGAACGCCAGACGCGGTGGCTCATGCCGCGATCACGCTGGTTCCATCGTCCGAAGATCTCGTACGAACGCAGCCGATGTCGGCGGGCAAAGGAGGCATCCAGCACGACGCCGACCGGGTCGTGCGACGGCCGCGCGACCGGCAGCAGCATGCCGTCAGCGTCGGCACAGCCGCCTTCGGACAGGGCATTGTTCGCCGTGCTGCTCACCAGGAGGCGCACGTCCAGCCGCTGGCGCAGCCGCTCCAGGAGTCCGGAGACTACCACGTTACGAATGCCCCACGCCGTGGAGCAGAGGAGGACCACGCGACCGCGCGGGGGCGTCCGGGCCTGCATCAGCGTGCTCATGCACCCGTCCGCATCATGACCGAGCGACTGGGCACCGGCGCGCCATGCGGATTGCGCAATCTGCTTGGGGCAACGGTCAGCTGATCGGGGCCGGGGGTGGCGCAGGCGTCGGCGTTCCGGATGCGGCGCACCAGCTCGGCCACGTCGTCGACCCCGAATCGCTTGTCCGATTGTCGCCACGACTCGCCGTCCGCCACCCGCCACTGGCGGAAGGCCCAGGCGGGGGAGAG